>JABDGE010000024.1 GCA_013286235.1 Bacteroidota bacterium | reverse complement strand
ATCGCTATGGAAAAAGGCTTACGTTTCGCTATCCGTGAAGGCGGCAGAACAGTAGGCGCCGGTCAGGTAACCGAAATATTGAAATAAGCCACGCCCCCCGGCTCCGCCTGCTGGCGGAGAGGAAAAGGCAAGGTTAATTTACGGCAAAGTACTTAGCTGTTTTGGCTAAGTACTTTGTTAATATAAATAGCCCCTTGATTAAAAAAGTCCCTTTGGGGATTTAGGGTTTAGGGGGTTTTACGGAAAACGGGAATAGTTCAATGGTAGAATAGAGGTCTCCAAAACCTTTGATCAGGGTTCGAATCCTTGTTCCCGTGCATAACAGAAAAGAGCAATATGGCTAAAGTATCTGAGTATATAAAAGAGTCTTACATTGAGTTAACCCAAAAAGTTACCTGGCCAACTTGGCGCGAATTGCAAAATAGCGCTGTTTTGGTGTTGGTGGCGGCGATGATCATCGCGATGGTTATTTTGGTGATGGATCAGAGCATCCAATTTTTGCTTAAGCAATTTTACGAATCACTAACCTAAATTTAAGGAAAAGCAAATGAGCGATCAGTTAAAATGGTATGTGGTGCGTGCTATTAGCGGCAAGGAAAAAAAGGTTAAACAATATATTGATGCTGAAATAAATCGTTTGGGCGTTACAAACCTGGTTCCCCAGGTGTTGATCCCGACGGAGAAATATTACCAGATGCGCGATGGAAAGAAAATTGCAAAAGAACGCAATTTTTTCCCGGGTTACGTGTTGATTGAAGCGGCTTTGGATGCTGAAATAGAGCATATCATCAAAAATATAAACAGCGTTATCGGCTTTTTGGGCGATAAGGCGGGAAATGCTATCCCGCTTCGCCAGGCTGAAGTTAACCGCATCTTAGGTAAGGTTGACGAAATGAGCGCACAGGGTGAAACCATGAATGTACCTTATTATATAGGCGAAGGGGTTAAAGTGATGGATGGGCCCTTCAACGGCTTCAGCGGTGTAATAGAAGAAGTGAACGAAGAAAAGAAAAAGCTGAAAGTAATGGTAAAGATATTCGGGCGCCGTACGCCGCTTGAGTTGAATTACATGCAGGTTGAAAAAGAGTGATTAGAAGTTAGAGATCGGAGATTAGTAGATTTTTGGTTTTTAAGATTTAAATCACATAAAAATATTAATGAGTGAAGTTGATTCATGAGCGAGGTTCCTAATCACTAACCTCTAATCTCTGATCACTACTCGAAAGAGAAATGTTACATAGCTTCCACTACTAACATTGTGTTATAATTTAAATAAGTAAAAATGGCAAAAGAAGTCGGTGCAATGGTGAAACTGCAGGTAAAGGGCGGCGCTGCAAATCCCTCGCCTCCAATTGGCCCAGCCTTGGGTGCAAAAGGGGTGAACATTATGGAATTTTGCAAGCAGTTCAACGCACGTACCCAGGATAAAGCTGGAAAAGTGCTACCGGTACTTATTACTGTTTATACAGACAAATCATTTGAGTTTATCATCAAAACACCTCCCGTTGCTATCCAGTTGTTGGAAGCATCAGGTTTAAAAGGTGGATCAGCCGAGCCTAACCGTAAAAAAGTTGGCAGTGTAAACTGGGGCCAGGTTGAAACGATTGCGAAAGATAAAATGCCTGATTTGAATGCATTTACGGTAGAGTCGGCCATGAAAATGGTGGCAGGTACTGCCCGCAGTATGGGAATAACCGTATCAGGTACGGCTCCCTGGAACTAAACGGATTTCAGATTTACGATGTACGATTTCAGATTTTTTAATCTCATATCTCATATCTCATATCTCAAATCTAAATTATTAATTTATACAAATCAGTTTAAGACAGTGGCTAGATTAACAAAAAATCAAAAATTGGCACTATCCAAAATTGAGGCTAATAAATCGTACTCATTGCAGGATGCATCGTCGTTGGTTAAGGACATTACCACAACCAAATTCGATTCGTCAGTTGATATTGATGTACGTTTAGGTGTCGACCCGCGCAAAGCCAATCAAATGGTGCGTGGTATTGCTACCTTACCTCATGGGACCGGCAAAACTGTGCGTGTTTTAGTGCTTTGCACACCTGACAAAGAGCAGGAAGCAAAGGACGCAGGCGCAGACTACGTTGGTTTGGATGATTATATTGCCAAAATTGAAGGCGGATGGACTGATGTTGATATTATCATCACTATGCCAAGTGTTATGGCGAAGGTTGGACGTTTGGGCCGTATTTTAGGTCCGCGTAACCTCATGCCTAACCCTAAATCAGGTACAGTAACTGCCGAAGTTGGCAAAGCTGTAACCGAGGTAAAAGCGGGTAAGATCGACTTCAAGGTTGACAAAACCGGTATCATCCATGCCTCAATCGGAAAAGTATCTTTCACTGCTGATAAAATTTATGATAACGCGTTGGAAGTGTTGCAAACTCTTTCAAAGTTAAAACCATCAGCAGCAAAAGGCACCTATTTCAAGAGTATCCATCTCTCGTCGACCATGTCGCCAGGAATTGAAGTTGAAACCAAAACAGTAGCGGGGATCTAATCATGAACAAAGAAGAAAAACACGAATTAGTCGCCGCGCTTGCTGAACAAATGAAGGAGTATGGTAATTTTTATATTACCGATACTTCGGATCTATCAGTCGAAAAGGTCAACAACATCCGTCGTAAATGTTTCGAAAACGACATTACGATGCAGGTAGCAAAAAACAGCCTCATTAAAAAGGCTATGGAAGCTGCCGGCGGCGATTTCTCGCCTATTTATGATGTGCTGAAAGGCTCCTCATCAATCCTTTTCTCTAAATCAGGTACTGCTCCGGCAAAACTGATCAAACAGTTAAGGAAAAGAAGCGATAAGCCTATTTTGAAGGCTGCTTACATTTCTGAAGCAGTATTTATAGGCGATAATCAGTTAGATACTTTGATCAATTTAAAATCAAAGGAACAACTGATCGGCGAGATCATCGGATTGTTGCAATCACCGGCGAAGAACGTTATTTCTGCATTGCAATCAGGCGGAAATATACTGGCAGGCGTTGTAAAAACATTACAGGAAAGAGGTTAACGGGCACCCTAAGCACCGAATTAAAAAACAAAAAGCATTAAAAGAAAACTTAAAATAAAATGGCGGATTTAAAAGCGTTTGCTGAACAGTTGGTAAACTTAACAGTAAAAGAAGTAAACGAATTAGCTCAGATCTTAAAAGACGAGTACGGCATCGAGCCTGCTGCTGCAGCTGTTGCTGTTGCTGCCCCTGCTGCTGCTGGCGGCGATGACGCTCCTGTAGCTGAAGCAGTTCAAACTCAATTCGACGTTATCCTGAAAGAACCAGGTGGCGCTAAATTGGCAGTTGTTAAATTAGTAAAAGACTTAACCGGCCTTGGCTTAAAAGAAGCCAAAGACTTAGTTGACCAGGCTCCTAAAGCAGTTAAAACTGCTGTAACTAAGGAAGAAGCTGAATCTGTTAAGAAACAATTAGAAGAAGCCGGAGCAGTAGTTGAGGTTAAATAAGTTAATCCATACAATTATAGCATCAGACTCCGACCTTTTTTGGTCGGGGTCTATTGCTGTTTATAATCAGTAGATTTTTAGATGTGAGATATGAGATGTGAGATTTTAGCGTAATTGCCGTGCAAAACGCTTAAAATCCAACAGTTATCTCAAATCTCATATCTCAAATCTCACATCTGATCGAACATCTACCAATCATCTACATCAGTTTAATAATAAACTAAAATTTAATCCCTTGGCAAACCAAAATAATCAAAGAGTAAATTTTGCAACCAGCAGAAAAGTATTGGATTATCCAGACTTCCTCGACGTTCAGTTGCAATCTTTCCAGGAATTTTTTCAATTGGAAACTACTTCTGACAACCGTTACAAAGAAGGGCTGTTCAAAGTGTTTGCCGAAAACTTTCCGATCTCCGATTCACGAAACATCTTCGTTTTAGAGTTTCTGGATTACTTTATCGACCCGCCACGCTATGACATACAGGAATGTATCGAGCGCGGGTTAACCTACAGCGTGCCTTTAAAAGCCAAGCTTCGCCTGTCATGTAATGACGAGGAACACGAAGATTTTGAAACAATTGTGCAGGACGTGTACCTGGGAACTATCCCTTACATGACACCTAAAGGCACTTTTGTGATCAATGGCGCCGAGCGTGTAATTGTATCGCAGTTGCACCGTTCTCCGGGCGTGTTTTTTGGACAAAGCCGCCATACCAACGGTACAAAATTGTATTCGGCCCGTGTAATTCCTTTCAAAGGTTCATGGATCGAATTCGCTACTGACGTGAATAACGTGATGTATGCCTATATTGACCGTAAAAAGAAATTCCCGGTAACTACCCTGCTGCGCGCCATCGGCTATGATTCAGACAAGGACATCCTTGAGCTGTTCGAGCTGGCCGACGAGGTGAAAGTGAGCAAGTCGGGCCTTAAAAAGTACATCGGCCGTAAACTTGCTGCAAGGGTGCTTAAAAAATGGGTGGAAGACTTTGTGGACGAAGATACCGGTGAAGTTGTTTCTATCGACCGTAACGAGATCATCCTGGAACGCGAAACCGTGCTTGAAGACGATCATATCGACCAGATCATCGATGCCGGTGTAAAAACCATCATCCTTAATAAGGAAGATTCAAGCACCAGCGGTGACTATACTATCATATACAATACCTTACAAAAGGATACTTCAAACTCCGAAAAAGAAGCGGTTGAGCATATCTACCGCCAGTTGCGTAACGCTGAACCACCTGATGAGGAAACCGCCCGTGGTATCATCGACCGGCTGTTCTTTTCGGATAAAAGATACGATCTGGGCGATGTGGGACGTTACCGCATCAACCGTAAATTAAAGCTTACTACCAGCGAGGAAACCAAAGTTTTAACCAAACTTGACATCATCGCTATTGTTAAATATTTGATCAAGCTCATCAACTCAAAAGCTGAAGTGGATGATATCGATCACTTGTCAAACCGTCGTGTACGTACCGTTGGCGAACAATTATATGCGCAGTTCGGTGTGGGTCTGGCCCGTATGGCCCGTACCATCCGTGAGCGTATGAACATTCGCGATAACGAGGTATTTACACCAACTGACCTGATCAACGCCCGTACCTTGTCGTCGGTGATCAACTCGTTTTTCGGTACCAACCAGTTGTCCCAGTTCATGGATCAAACCAATCCATTGGCCGAGATCACACACAAACGCCGGCTTTCGGCCTTAGGGCCAGGTGGTCTGTCGCGTGAGCGTGCCGGTTTCGAAGTTCGTGACGTACACTATACCCACTACGGTCGTTTGTGTACTATCGAAACTCCCGAAGGCCCGAACATCGGTTTGATATCTTCACTTTGCGTACATGCAAAGATCAACAACCTGGGCTTTATCGAAACACCATACAAACGTGTGGTTGACGGTAAGGTTCGTGTTAATGAAGACGTTATCTATCTTTCGGCTGAGGACGAGGACGGTAAAACCATCGGCCAGGCCAATGCGGTTTATAGTGATGAAGGTGTGTTCGCCACACCACGTGTAAAAGCGCGTTTTGAAGGTGACTTCCCCATCATTGAACCGGAAAGACTGGATTATATGGACATCGCGCCAAACCAGATCACGTCGATTGCGGCTTCATTGATTCCGTTTTTGGAGCATGATGACGCCAACCGCGCGTTGATGGGCTCGAACATGCAGCGCCAGGCAGTGCCTTTGCTGCGCCCCGAAGCGCCTATCGTAGGTACAGGTTTGGAAGGACGTGTGGCGAAAGATTCACGTACGCTGATCAACGCTGAAGGCGATGGCATAGTTGAATATGTTGATGCAAACGAGATCCGTATCCGTTATGACAGGAACGAAATTGACCGCCTGATATCATTTGAAGGCGATAGCAGGAGCTACCGTTTAACTAAATTCAAAAAGACTAACCAGAGCACTACCATCAACCTGAAGCCGATTGTTAAAAAAGGCCAGCGGGTTGAAAAAGGACAGGTGCTTTGCGAAGGCTATGCGACCCAGAATGGTGAGCTTGCCCTTGGCCGTAACCTGAAGGTTGCGTTCATGCCATGGCAGGGATATAATTTTGAGGATGCGATCGTAATTTCAGAGCGCGTTGTTTCACAGGATATATTCACTTCGCTTCACGTAGAAGAATTTGAGCTGGAAGTGCGCGACACGAAACGCGGTGAAGAAGAGTTGACGCCTGATATTCCGAATGTATCGGAAGAAGCTACCAAGGATCTCGACGAAGACGGTATTATCCGTGTTGGCGCCGAGGTTAAGGAAGGCGACATCCTGATCGGTAAGATCACTCCTAAAGGTGAGTCCGATCCGTCACCTGAAGAAAAACTGTTGCGCGCCATATTTGGTGATAAGGCAGGCGATGTAAAGGACGCTTCATTGAAGACTCCTCCGTCAATTGCCGGTGTAGTTATCGATACCAAGCTTTTCTCACGCGCTAAGAAAACCTCGAAAGCCGAAGAAAAAGCACAACTCGAAAAACTCGATACCAAGCACGAAAAAGCGATCAAAGAGCTTAAAAATATTTTGATCGACAAGCTGTTCGAAATCGTAAACGGCAAAACATCCCAGGGTGTTTATAATGTTTACAAAGAACTGCAGGTGCCTAAGGGTGTAAAATTTACCCAGAAGATACTCGTTGATCTGACCTTCGAAAACGTTAACCCCACTAAGTGGACAACCGATGACGATAAGAATGAGCTAATCAAAACGCTTCTTCACAACTATAACATTAAGGTTAATGAAGAGTTGGGCGCCTATCGCCGCGATAAGTTCGCTATCAGCGTGGGCGATGAGTTGCCATCCGGCATCGTTCAGATGGCAAAAGTTTACATTGCTAAAAAACGCAAGCTGAAAGTAGGGGATAAGATGGCAGGCCGCCACGGTAATAAAGGTATTGTTGCCCGCATCGTTCGAGATGAGGATATGCCATTCCTTGAAGACGGTACACCTGTCGATATCGTATTAAACCCGCTGGGCGTGCCTTCGCGTATGAACCTGGGCCAGATATACGAAACAGTGTTAGGCTGGGCCGGCAAGGAGCTTGGTGTTAAATTCGCAACGCCTATTTTCGATGGTGCAAGCCATGGGGAAGTGGAAGAGTGGGTTAAAAAAGCAGGCTTACCTGAATCAGGCCGTACGTATTTGTACAATGGTTTAACCGGCGACCGTTTCGACCAGCAGACAACAGTAGGTATTATTTACATGCTTAAGTTAGGCCACATGGTAGATGATAAGATGCACGCGCGTTCTATCGGGCCTTACTCGCTCATTACGCAGCAGCCTTTGGGGGGTAAAGCACAATTCGGTGGTCAGCGTTTTGGTGAAATGGAAGTGTGGGCGCTCGAAGCATTCGGTGCATCCAACATCCTGCAGGAAATCCTCACCGTTAAATCGGATGATGTTATCGGCCGCGCCAAAACTTATGAAGCCATTGTTAAAGGCGAAAACCTGCCAACTCCGTCAGTTCCTGAATCATTCAACGTATTGGTTCACGAATTACGAGGCTTAGGACTTGATATTACGTTAGAATAAGGTTCTGTTGTAGATTGTTGTAATGTTGAAAAGTTGTAATGTTGAGAAGTTTTTGCTTTAACATTACAACATTACAACATTCCAACCTTCCAACTTTTCAACAACAAAAAAACAAAGGAGACTATGTCTTACAAAAAGGATAATAAAATCAAGAGCAATTTCACCACGATCACCATCAGTTTAGCTTCGCCTGAATCTATACTGGAGCGTTCAAGCGGTGAAGTTTTAAAACCCGAAACCATCAACTACAGGACTTACAAGCCTGAGCGCGATGGTTTATTCTGCGAGCGTATCTTTGGTCCGGTTAAAGATTACGAATGCCATTGCGGCAAGTACAAACGTATCCGTTATAAGGGTATCGTGTGCGACCGTTGCGGTGTTGAAGTGACCGAAAAGAAAGTACGCCGCGAGCGTATGGGCCATATCAACCTGGTGGTGCCTGTTGCGCATATCTGGTATTTCCGCTCATTGCCTAACAAGATCGGTTACCTGCTTGGTTTACCAACCAAACGGCTCGACCTGATCATTTACTATGAGCGTTATGTAGTTATTCAGCCCGGTATCAAAGAAGCCGATGGCATCAACGCCATGGACTTCCTTACCGAAGAAGAGTATCTGGATGTATTGGACACCCTGCCAAAGGAAAACCAATACCTGGATGATAAAGATCCGCAGAAATTTGTGGCCAAAATGGGTGCTGAAGCCCTCGAAGAGATGCTGAAACGTCTCGACCTGGATCAGTTATCCTATGATTTGCGTCACCAGGCTGCTAACGAAACCTCGCAGCAGCGTAAAAACGAAGCTTTGAAGCGCCTACAGGTGGTTGAGGCATTCCGCGATGCGAAAAACCGGATTGAAAATAATCCCGAGTGGATGATCGTTAAAATCGTTCCGGTTATCCCGCCTGAACTGCGCCCCTTGGTGCCATTGGAAGGCGGCCGTTTTGCTACGTCGGATTTGAACGACCTTTACCGTCGTGTGATCATCCGTAACAACCGGTTGAAACGATTGATTGAGATTAAGGCTCCCGAAGTGATCTTGCGTAACGAAAAACGTATGCTCCAGGAAGCCGTCGATTCGTTATTTGATAACTCCCGTAAAGTAAACGCTGTGAAAACCGAAGGTAACCGTGCTTTGAAATCTCTTTCCGATATTCTGAAAGGTAAACAAGGCCGCTTCCGTCAAAACTTATTGGGTAAACGTGTTGATTATTCGGCCCGTTCGGTAATTGTCGTTGGTCCTAACCTTAAATTGCACGAGTGCGGTTTGCCAAAGGATATGGCTGCTGAATTATTCAAACCGTTCATCATTCGCAAAATGATCGAGCGCGGTGTGGTTAAAACAGTAAAATCAGCCAAAAAGATAGTTGACCGTAAAGACCCATTGGTTTGGGATATATTAGAAAACGTATTAAAAGGTCACCCGGTATTATTAAACCGTGCGCCTACGTTGCACCGTTTGGGTATCCAGGCCTTCCAGCCTAAACTGGTTGAAGGCAAGGCTATCCAGCTGCACCCATTAACCTGTACAGCGTTCAACGCCGACTTTGACGGTGACCAGATGGCCGTCCACGTACCGCTGGGCAACGCCGCAATTTTGGAAGCACAGGTATTGATGCTGGCTTCGCACAACATCCTTAACCCTGCAAACGGTACGCCTATCACTGTACCCTCCCAGGACATGGTGCTTGGTTTGTATTACATAACCAAAGGACGTAAAACTGATGCCGGCCGTGTGGTAAAAGGCGAAGGTTTAACCTTCTATTCTCCGGAAGAAGTGATCATCGCTTATAACGAGAAGAAGATTGACCTGCATGCCTTTATAAAGGTTAAGGCTTTTGTAAAAGAAAGAGACGGCGTGATCGCATCAAAAATTATAGATACAACTGTTGGCCGTGTATTATTTAACCAGCATGTTCCGGTTGAAGTAGGTTATATCAACGAATTGTTGACCAAAAAATCCCTTCGCGATATAATTGGTGAGGTGGTAAAGATCACTGGTATGGCGCGTGCTGCCCAGTTCCTGGATGATATCAAGGAATTAGGGTTCAAAATGGCATTCCAGGGAGGTCTCTCATTTAACCTTAAGGACATTAACATCCCGGCTGAAAAAGTTACCCTTATCGAAACAGCTTCCAAACAAGTTGAAGAGGTTATGGGCAACTATAATATGGGCTTTATTACAAATAACGAACGTTATAACCAGATCATCGACATCTGGACCCGTATCAATAACCGTTTGACAGCCAACGTAATGGAAATCCTGTCATCCGACAATCAGGGCTTTAACTCTGTTTATATGATGCTGGATTCAGGCGCGCGTGGTTCAAAAGAACAGATCCGCCAGTTGGCAGGTATGCGTGGTTTGATGGCCAAGCCTCAGAAATCAGGTTCGGGAGGTGAGATCATCGAAAACCCGATCCTTTCAAACTTTAAAGAAGGTTTGTCGGTATTGGAATACTTCATCTCTACCCACGGCGCCCGTAAAGGTTTGGCAGATACAGCGTTAAAAACAGCTGATGCCGGTTACCTCACCCGTCGTTTGCACGACGTTGCACAGGATATGATCGTTGGCGAAACCGACTGTGGTACTTTGAGGGGTATTTATACAACCGCCCTTAAAGACAACGAGGATATTGTTGAGCCATTACACGAGCGTATTTTGGGTCGTACATCGTTATACGATGTCCATGACCCTATCACTAATGAGTTATTGGTTGGAGCTGGTAAGGATATAGACGAAGAGATCGCTAAAAAGATAGATAATTCTCCGCTGGAAGGTATCGAAATTCGTTCGGTATTAACCTGCGAAAGCAAACGCGGCGTGTGTGCATTGTGCTACGGTCGTAACCTCGCAAGCGGCAAACGTGTGCAAAAAGGTGAGGCTGTGGGTGTAATTGCTGCGCAGTCCATTGGTGAACCGGGTACCCAGTTAACACTGCGTACATTCCACGTGGGTGGTACCGCTTCAAACATCGCGGCTGAATCGCAGATCAATGCAAGGTTTGAAGGTGTGATCGAATTTGAAAACGTTCGTACCGTTGAATTCAATACCGAAGACGGATTAGTGGATGTGGTATTGGGCCGTTCAGGCGAGTTCCGCATTCTTGAGCCGGGCACCAATAAAGTGATCGTGACCAACAACATCCCGTACGGCTCGTACCTGTATGTAAAGGATGGCAGCAAGATCAGCAAAGGCACCCGTATCTGTTCATGGGACCCTTATAATGCCGTAATTATTTCGGAGTTTGCAGGTGTGGCCAAGTTCGAAGCGGTTTTGGAAGGTATTACTTTCCGCGAAGAATCCGATGAACAAACCGGTCACCGTGAAAAGGTGATCATTGATACCCGCGATAAAACCAAAAACCCGGTTATCCAGGTTGCTGATAACAAGGGTAATATCATTAAAGGATATAACATCCCGGTTGGTGCCCACATCGCTGTTGATGAAGGCGAAAAACTACAAACCGGGCAGGTTATCGCTAAAATACCTCGTTCAACAGGTAAAACCCGCGACATCACCGGTGGTTTGCCGCGTGTAACCGAGTTGTTCGAAGCACGTAACCCATCAAACCCTGCTGTTGTTACCGAAATTGACGGTGTGGTAACGCTGGGTGGGGTTAAGCGCGGTAATCGTGAGATCACCATCGAGTCGAAGGACGGGCAGATCAAAAAATACCTCGTTCCATTGTCAAAACACATCCTGGTTCAGGATAACGACTTTGTGAAAGCCGGCATGCCATTGTCCGACGGATCGATTTCACCTTCTGATATATTAGCCATCAAAGGCCCCGCAGCAGTGCAGGAGTATTTGGTGAACGGTATCCAGGAAGTTTACCGCCTGCAGGGTGTGAAGATCAACGACAAGCACTTTGAAGTGATTGTACACCAGATGATGCAGAAGGTAGCCATTGAGGATGCAGGCGACACCCGCTTCCTCGAAAGAGAAGCAGTTGACAGCTGGGACTTTATGGTTGAAAATGATGAGATCTTCGATAAAAAGGTGGTTACCGAGCCGGGTGACTCCACAAACCTTAAATCAGGTCAAATCGTTTCAGTAAGAAGGCTAAGGGACGAAAATTCAGTTTTGAAACGCAAAGATTCAAAACTGGTCGAAGTTCGCGACGCCATTGCTGCAACCTCAAGCCCGATATTACAGGGCATAACCAGGGCATCGTTAGGTACCAAGTCGTTCATCTCTGCCGCATCGTTCCAGGAAACCACAAAGGTGCTGAACGAGGCAGCTATCGCAGGGAAGAAAGACCTGATGCTCGGTTTGAAAGAGAACGTGATCGTAGGTCACCTTATCCCTTCAGGTACAGGCTTGCGCGAGTACGAAAATATCCGCGTAGGCTCACAGGAAGAGTTCGATCGC
Organism: Bacteroidota bacterium; assembly: GCA_013286235.1. Classification (GTDB taxonomy): domain Bacteria; phylum Bacteroidota; class Bacteroidia; order Sphingobacteriales; family Sphingobacteriaceae; genus Mucilaginibacter. The sequence goes on along the minus strand of JABDGE010000024.1, from coordinate 36,393 downwards.
CTGATGGCATCAAAAGCAGAAGATGTTGATGCTTAATTTAGTAAATAAATAAAATTGATAGCAGGCCTTCCCCGAAAAGGGAAGGCTTTGCTATTTTACACTTTGCTGTTTTGGTATTTATACTTAAAACGATACATTGCAGCAAGCTCAGGCAACACGATGGATCAGTTTGACATAAGGGACGCTAAAATTGCTGTTATTGGCTTAGGTTACGTTGGATTGCCTTTGGCTATCGAATTTGCCAAAAAATATAGCGTCTTAGGTTTCGATATCGATATAGCCAGGATTGAAGACTTATTACAAGGGAGAGACTATACCAATGAGGCGGATACCGAAGAACTAAAAAAAGTCCTGGATCAAAAAAATGGTGGCGGACTAACGATCTCCTCTGATGCCGGCCATTTGAATAATTGCAACACGTTTATTATTACCGTACCAACCCCCGTCAACCTCTTTAAATCGCCCGATTTAAAGCCTTTGCTGTATGCCTCGGAGATCATAGGCAAGGCGGTTAAACCGAAAGATGTGGTAATTTACGAGTCTACCGTTTACCCTGGTTGTACCGAAGAGGATTGCGTACCAGTGCTCGAAGAATATTCAGGGTTAAGGTTTAACGTTGATTTTTTCTGCGGTTACTCTCCCGAAAGGATCAACCCCGGCGATAAGCTTTACACGCTCACCAAAATCGTTAAAGTAACATCGGGTTCAACGCCTGCGGTCGCCGATTATGTTGATGCACTCTACGGTTCCATAATTGACGCCGGGACCTATAAAGCCCCAAGTATAAAAGTTGCAGAAGCGTCAAAAGCAATTGAAAACGCCCAACGCGATATCAATATTTCCTTTGTAAACGAATTGGCGCTCATATTCGATCTCATTGGTATCGACACGAACGATGTCTTGGCGGCTGCGGCCACAAAATGGAATTTCCTGAAATATAAACCCGGGTTGGTAGGAGGGCACTGTATTGGCGTCGATCCGTACTACCTGGCCCACAAGGCCGAGTCGTTGGGATACCAGCCCCAGGTTATTTTATCGGGCCGGCGCGTAAACGATAACATGGGGGTTTTTGTAGCCAACAAGGTTATCAAGCTGATGATAAAAAAAGGAATCAGCATTGCAGGATCAAAAGTCCTTATTTTAGGCATTACATTTAAGGAAAATTGCCCTGACATACGAAACTCGCAGGTAATCGATATCTACAAAGAACTCGGCCAGTTTGGCTTAACGGTCGATGTTTATGACCCCAATGCCAGCGCAGCGGCCGTAAAAAAACAGCATGATATCGAAATGATAAGTGATTCGGATTTCATCGTGGCAAATAACCTATTATATGATGCGATTATACTAGCAGTGTCGCATAAGGAATTTATCGGGCTGAACCTGCAGCCTTTTTGTAAAGCTAATACGGTAATTTTTGACACAAAGGCCGTTTTAGATCGTGAAATTGTCGACGGGCGTTTATGACAATAGTCTCATAAGTGTCTGTTTGTAATGTTTTTAATTATTTTTTACAGGCTTCGTGTAAGTAACATGCCTTTACTATTTTAGCACCATGGAAGAAAGGAACGAAAATCAGCTGAATATTGAGCTTTCTGAAGAAATTGCAGAAGGGGTTTATTCAAACCTTGCCATCATCACGCACTCAAGCTCCGAGTTCGTCCTCGATTTTATACGGGTGATGCCTGGTGTACCGAAGGCAAAAGTAAAGTCGCGCATTATCTTAACGCCCGAACATGCAAAACGGCTGTTGACGGCTTTGCATGATAACCTGGAAAAGTTTGAAAATGCGAACGGCAAGATAAAAATACAGGTTGATCCTTCAGGCTTCCCAATGAATTTTGGCGGAACAATGGGACAGGCGTAGCTAAAATCGATCATTTATATATGGCAACAAAATGTTCAAATGAATATTAATTCGTTAAACATAATTACGTAAACTTGTGTTTTTTTCATTTTATTTTATAATTTAGCATTGTTTTTGTAATAATTGTTATACAGCACTACCATCTGTCTATGAACATAAATTTGCGATTAGCGATACTGGCAGCAATTAAAGCCGGTTATGAGATAATAAAAGTTTATGAAGAAGAGAATACCGAGGTTGAATATAAATCCGATAATAGCCCGTTAACCAAAGCTGATAAGAATGCTCATCTGGCAATAATAGAAGGGTTGAAAACCTCTGGATTTCCGGTATTAAGCGAGGAGGGGAAAACCATCCCTTACCAGGAGCGCTCCGGCTGGACACTGTTTTGGTTAATTGACCCCCTTGATGGTACCAAGGAATTTATCAGGAAGAACGGCGAATTTACAGTGAACATCGCATTGATTTCACAGGATACCCCGGTGCTTGGTGTAGTTTATGTTCCGGTAACGGGCGTTTTGTATTTTGCATCTGAAGAAACCGGGAGTAATAAAATTCATATAGGGAAGGATATTAATGAAGCTGAACTCAACAGTATTATCGACAGGGCCGAACCTCTTACAATTGGTGAATACCCCTCTATGTACACTATAGTAGCAAGCCGTTCACACTCTACAAAAGAAACAGAGGAATTTGTAAGTAAAAAGGAACAAGAGAAGGGCAGGGTTGATTTAATCAGCGCCGGGAGTTCCTTGAAATTGTGCCTTGTGGCCGAGCGGAAAGCACATATATATCCGCGGTTGGCGCCAACAATGGAATGGGATACGGCCGCTGGTCACGCAGTAGCGCATTTTTCAGATTGTCTGGTTTATGACTATGAAACGGGTAACGAGTTAAAGTATAACAAAAAAAATATGCTTAATCCGTGGTTTGTTGTAGCCGGACAATTCTAATGGACAAGCATTACCACGCATTTATTCTGAAAAATTACTATATTCAAATTATTATTTAACTGATGGGTTAATTTTTAAGGCACGAAGTAAAATTAGTTTAATGAACGAGAAACTCCATATAGTTGAACATTCGTATAAAATAACCCGCATTGACCGGGAACGGGCTAACGGGCACAAAGCCGCATGTATATGGTTTACGGGGCTTTCGGGTTCAGGCAAAAGTACGTTGGCCTGCCTTGTTGAACAACAATTATTTGACGCGGGTGTTAAAACATATACTTTGGATGGAGATAACATTCGGAATGGCTTAAATAAAGGGCTGACATTTACTGAAGCCGATAGGGCCGAAAATTTAAGAAGGACAGGTGAGGTGGCAAAGTTAATTTGTGATTCCGGTGCAGTTTTACTGGCAACATTTATAACCCCTTTTGAACGTGAGCGGCGGTTTCTGCGAGAGTTATTGGGCGAAATGTTCATTGAAGTTTTTGTTGACACACCAATTGAAGTCTGTGAACAGCGCGACGTTAAAGGCTTATATAAGAAAGCGAGAAATGGTGAAATAAGCAATTTTACAGGTATTACGTCACCTTTTGAATACCCTATTTCCCCTGAGATACATATCAGGACAACAAGTCACACTTTGGAACAATCTGTGAATTTGATTTTAGCGAATGTATTACCTAAAATTAAGTTAGCTAATTAATTATATGTTTAATAAATATTACCTCAATCACCTTCAGGAACTTGAGTCAGAAGCAATATATGTGATCAGGGAGGTAGCTGCTCAATTTGATCGTCCCGCTATCTTATTTTCTGGTGGCAAAGACTCAATCGTAGTAACACATTTGGCGCGTAAGGCTTTTTGGCCCGCCCGCATACCAATGCCGCTTATCCATATTGACACAGGCCATAATTTTTCTGAAACTATTGAGTTCAGAGATGAACTTGTATCTGCGTTGGGAATTCAATTAATAGTAGGGTCTGTTCAACAAGCTATTGACAAAGGGAGGGCTGTTGAAGAACAGGGTATCAATGCCAGCAGGAATGAATTGCAAATAGTTTCGTTGCTTGATACAATCGAAGAACATAAAATTGATGCCGCCATGGGGGGAGCACGCCGGGATGAAGAAAAAGCAAGAGCAAAGGAACGCTTTTTCTCACACAGGGATGAGTTCGGCCAGTGGGACCCCAAAAATCAGCGACCGGAATTATGGAACATTTTTAACGGACGTAAAAGAATGGGTGAACATTTCAGGGTTTTCCCGATAAGTAATTGGACTGAAATGGATGTATGGAATTATATTTTAGAAGAAAACCTCGCAATACCTTCATTGTATTTTGCCCACCATCGTGAGGCAATATATAGGGATGGGACGTGGTTGCCCAATTCTGAATTCCTTGTTTTAAGGGAGGGGGAAAAAATAGAAACCAAATATATGCGCTTCAGGACGTTGGGTGATATTACCATAACAGGGGGCATTGAATCCGATGCAGATACACTTGAAAAAATTGTTGTGGAAGTTTCTGCAACACGCAGCACCGAACGGGGTATGCGAAGTGATGATAAACGATCGGATACCTCAATGGAAGACAGGAAGAAACAAGGTTACTTTTAGGAGTATTCTGGCAGAAGATCGGTACCGGCCATCTTTTGCCAAATCATTAAATAAACGGATTTTAGATAATATAAATATACTCGCCTCGATAAAATATGGAATTACTGCGTTTTACAACAGCTGGCAGCGTGGATGATGGGAAGAGCACACTTATCGGACGATTGTTATACGACTCAAAATCAATTTTTGAGGATCAAATGGAAGCCGTTAAACAATCCAGCGAAAGAAAGGGACTTCAACATGTTGATTTGTCATTGCTTACAGATGGATTACGGTCCGAAAGGGAACAAGGCATTACCATTGATGTGGCCTACCGCTACTTTGCTACTCCCAAACGGAAATTTATAATTGCGGATACCCCTGGTCATATCCAATATACCCGCAACATGGTTACTGGTGCATCCACATCTAATTTAGCATTAGTGCTTATTGATGCAAGGCACGGCGTTATTGAACAAACTTGCCGGCACTCCTTTATCGCTTCATTATTAAAAATCCCCCATATAATCGTTTGCGTAAATAAAATGGACCTCGTTGATTATTCCGAGCAGGTATTTAACAAGGTGGTTGAGCAATACCATGAATTCGCGAGCAAATTGGATATAAAAGACATAAGGTATATTCCGATCAGCGCCCTCGATGGAGATAACGTAGTGAATCACTCCGAAAATATGACCTGGTACAAAGGTGCGAGTCTTTTGAATACACTGGAAACTATACATATCGGAAGCGACGAAAATCACCTCGACGCACGGTTTCCGGTACAAACAGTTATCCGCCCCCACGCCGATGAATATCATGATTACAGAGGCTACGCCGGCAGGGTTGCGGGAGGCATTTTCAGACCTGGTGATAATATTACCATTCTTCCTTCGGGCTTAACTTCAAAAATAAAATCAATTGACACATTTGACGGCCCTGTGCTGGAAGCTTTCCCGCCAATGTCTGTTTCAATTTGTTTAGAAGATGATATAGATGTTAGCCGGGGTGATATGATAGTTAAAAATAATAACCAGCCCGAAGTGGGACAAGATATCGACGTATTAATGTGCTGGATGTCGGCCAAGGGGCCAAGGCCTGGAGCCAAGTATTATTTAAAAAGCACTACCCGCGAAGTTATGGCTATTATAAAAGAGGTGATCTATAAAATCGATATTAATACTATGCAGCGGCTTGACCAGGATACGGATATTAAAATGAACGATATGGCGCGGGTTAGGATGCGTACCACCCGGCCATTGATTTTTGATGAGTACAGAAGAAACCGCATTACTGGCTCATTAATCCTGGTTGATGAAGCAACCAATGAAACGGTTGCAGCGGGAACTATACACGCGTGATTAATAAAGGTTACATCCGTCGCATTTAAGGTTAATCAGCACAAGTTTGAAATCTGCATCGTATATAAAAATTGGCCGAACACATTGGGAATTCTGCAAATATCAGTGCCATGATCGGGTTTTAATTTCACTATAATTTATAATTTTTTAATATTAACCTACATTTATTACTAATTAATCAGATTTAAGCACATATAATTAAAAAGAAGAAATTTTTGCTGGTTACAAAACACATTTGCTATATTGCGGCATAATTTATCTGCTATTTAAAAAAACAACAAATTAAACATACATGAGGAAATCTTTAATTAAACAACTTTGTTTATTTACCCCGGTTCTCTACTTGTCAATCACAATTTTTTCCTGTAATTCTACTAAAAAGATCAAATATTTTCAGGATATACCCGATTCAGGGCAAACAAAGACTTTTGCTAAGGTAGACTATATCCCGCTTATAATCCAACCTGGCGATATTTTAACAATTAACTTTTCATTGCTTGACAATTCCGCCACGGGCGCTGTTAATGCTGCTAATTCACAGTCGGCGGCCAGTCCTTCATCTTCTGGCGGCTCGGTTAGTGCTGCCTCACTTTTATCGTCGCTTGCGGGAGGCAATTCGGCGCCACCTCAATCTGGATTGGGGTATCTCGTTAATAATGACGGTTTTGTTGAGATACCGATTTTAGGAAAGGTAAAGGTTGCAGGGTATGATCTTGCCCAGATAAAATCCATAGTGAATATTGAGGCAAACAAATACTTTAAGGATGCGGTAATTGATGTCAGGATAACAAATTTTAAAGTGAATGTTACCGGTGAGGTATTAAAGCCGGGGCAGTATACAATGCCCGATCAAAAAGAGAGCCTATTTGATGCGCTTGCAATGGCAGGTGATTTAACAGTTTTTGGAAAAAGGGAGAACGTTCTGTTAATAAGAGAAAATCATGATGGTACCAAAACCGCGTACCGGATCAATTTAAAGAAGAGTGATATTTTGTCGTCACCGCTTTATTACATGCGCCAAAATGATCTTATCTATGTTGAACCGAGAAAAGCTAAGTCTGATGCTACCGATGCGGCGCAGGCGAAATGGTTTGGCATAGTTGGCGCCATAATGTCAGTTATCATCATTGCAGCTACCAGAGTAAAATAATTATGTCAAAAAAGAGAAATACTTCAACAAACCTGCTGGATGGTCCAGACGAGAAAGGAAGCTTTAGCCTGGCGGATTTGATAGGAACTGTTGCCCATAATTGGAAACTGTTCACGATTTTTTTTATCCTGTTTATTATAGGCGGCACCATGTATTGCATATACGGGCATCCGAAGTACACCATTAGCGCCGCCATTTTAGTTGAGTCGAGTGGTAGTCCGGCAGGGGGCGCCTCCAGTTTGTTAAGTGGGGGATCGGGAAACAGCGTGGGAGGGGCATTGGGGAGTTTTTCTGACATATTGGGAATACAAAGCGATGTCAATACAGAGGCTCAGATACTTCAGGCGAATAGTTTAATGACTGGTGCTGTAAAACAATTACAGTTGAACGTTGTCACGTCGCGCAAAAATCTTATTTCAGGTGATGAATTATTTCGGGATGCCCCCTTCAAAATTGATATACATTATAAATCAGACTCAATCAGGAAGAAAAAATACCGTGTTCAAATAAATGGCAATACCATCCACCTTACCAATTGGTGGGATGATGTTGATATCATAGCAAAATTCGGGGATCCAATCAGGTTACCACAATATGACCTTATTTTAACCAGAACATCGGTTCCAATTGGTGCCCACGATGAATTTACGATAGCAATAGGACCGGTTGAGAAAACTGTAGAAGCACTAAATAAAGATTATGATGTTGAGATCCCGGATAAGCAGGCTGAAGTATTGGATCTGACGCTGAAATATCCAAACCCCAGCAAAGGGGAAGCAATTTTGGGGGAGGTGATCAATCAGTATATAAAGGCCGACCTGGCAGATAAGGTTAGGCTTGCCTCTGCTACGCTATCGTATATTGATAGCCGCCTGACCGGGGTTGCCAACGATTTGTCTGCAATTGAAGATAACCTCGAGAAATTTAAGAAGAACAACAATATTGCTGATATTGACGAACAATCCAAAGCACTGATTGCTAATCAAAGCACTTATGACCAGTCTTTAAATGCTGTGGATGTGCAGCGTTCAGTAATTGCAGATTTAGAGAAGATACTCAATGATCCTAATAGCCATAAACTTCTACCTGAAATGGCGGCCATACCTGATCCTGGCCTATCGACAGCCGTTGCGCAATATAACGCAATGATTTTAGAGCGTGAACGTGAGTCAATATCAGCAACGGATCAAAATCCTTATATCACAAATACCGATAGTCAGATTGCGAACTACCGTTCTGTTTTACTGAAATCTATCGCTGCATATAAATCAAATTTGTTGGCAAGCCGTAATGAATTAGTCGGGAAGAATAAAAGCTTTGCAGACCAGCTTTCAGCGGTGCCACTCAAAGCGCGAGATTATTTAGATCTTACGCGGCAGCAGGATTTGGAAAACACGCTATATTTATTTTTGCTCGAGCAAAAAGAAACAACCGATATTGCAGAAAAATCAACGGTTGAAAGTGCGCGGATATTCGATCCCCCCAAAAGTATATATGAAATTTCTATTTTAATTTACCTGGGTGTAATACTTGGTTGTTTGGTTGCGTCCTTTTTAGTTCCGTTCGGTATTGTTAAATTACGCGAAGTTTTGCAGACGAGGATCCTATCGAAATCAGATATCGAAAATGTTACGGAAATACCAGTTGTTGGAGAGATAAGTCACAGTCGCGACAAAGATACGCAAGTCGTTGTTCTTGAAAACTCGAGGACCGCAATTTCTGAACAATTCAGGGCCTTACGTACAAATTTACAGTATCTGTCTGGTCTTTCTAAATCCAATGTTATATTAGTTACCTCAAGCGTAAGCGGCGAAGGTAAATCATTTGTATCCTTAAATCTGGGTGCGGCGATTGCTCTTTCCGGAAAGAAAGTTGTATTTATGGAATTGGATCTTCGTAAGCCAAAATTATCCAAATATTTGAATGTAAAGTCGGCCGGGTTTACATCGTATGTACTTTCCGACAAATTGAAATTAGAGGATATTTTACAACCTGTGCCATTCAGCGAAGGTTGTTTTATAGTACCTGCGGGGGATGTTCCGCCAAATCCTGCCGAACTACTTTTAGGCGCGAAGCTTGAATCATTGATCGACGAATTGAAGCAACGATTTGACTATATAATTATCGATAGTGCACCCGTTGGTTTAATATCGGACGCCCTGCTCCTGGAAAAATTTGCAGATATGACGCTGTATATCATACGACAAAATTACACATATAAAAAACAACTGTCGTTACCGATAGATTTAACCGAAGCCGGAAGATTAAAGAAAACATACTTTGTTGTTAATGATATTTCAACATCAAAAGCCGGTTATGGTTATGGTTATGGTTATGGTTATGGTTATGGTTATGGTTATGGTTATGGTTATGGCCAGTATGCAGCTGATGATAATAATAATTCCTCGAAGTTTTCTCAATTTGTGAAAAAAATATTCAAAAAAGAAAGCTGAAATAAACATATCTGACAGCTTATTGCTGTTTTTTTGTATATTTTCCACAGGCGAAAATTGCTTGATATGATGGTTTTCCATCTCAAAGGGAAATTTTAAAGTTAATAATGTGTATAGTGAGGACTGCAAACAGATACATTTCTCAATGTTCAGTTCCATTGTGATCGCACTACCATTATAGTAATGGTTGACTTTTGTACTACAGAGATGGTTGTATGAATGATTGCACAAATGTTTAGGTTTATGCTTGCAACCCCCAGTTTTATAGAAGTTTTTAATAAGATTGTTAATGTGACAGATACATACCTTTTATGATTCGAGCGTTTAAAAGGAAAATTCACTTATTGGATGAACATACGCTTGAAGTGCTGAGAAAATCAGGTTTATCCATCATAGTGAAGGTTCTCGGAATGATGACGTGGGTAGGTAGCTCTATGATTTTGGGACGTACCCTTGGTGTAGAGGGTTTTGGTATTATCAATTTATCGAATAATATAATAACAATTTTGCTGCTTTTCTGCATGTTAGGGCACCCCCAGCTTTTAATGAAGGAAATTGCGATTGGCTTCTCTCAGGAAAAATGGCAGCGAATCAGAGACTATATGAAATCAGCGTATATTCTCAATGGAGCTGTTGCCTTAATTATATCAGTGTTATTTATTACACTTGCTCCTTATATATCCTTACATATTTTTAGAGAACCGGCATTGACCAAGCCTCTTATAATAGCGATGGCCGTGGTGGCGCCTGAGGTTTTTTCCCGGATATTTTCGTCAGCATTAACGGGGTATAGAAAGATATGGCAAAGTAACCTCGTTGATAATACTTTAAGTAGTGGAGTTACTTTTGTAATTATACTTATCTTATATGTTACTAAACACCATATTGATGTTGTTATTGCTGCCTATGTTTATGCAATTGGTCGCCTAACGGTTGCATTGGTAATGGGAGTTTACTGGGAGAAGATAAAGTCATATACTCATCAATGGAAAGGCAAAAGTTCAATAAGCATAATGGAACTTATGAAGAAATCATATCCATTTATTTGGTTTGGTTCACTAGGAACATTAACGGCTATATTGGATGGGGTGTTGGTAGGCTGGCTTGCCAATGCAGAACAAGTAGGCCTATATAGCGTGGCATTGCGCTTGGCAATGCTTACCAGTTTTATTTTGGCGGTTACGAATTCCACTGTCGGCCCTAAGCTCGCAGCGATGTACGCGGCCAAAGAATTACACGCGATGACCAAAATGGTTCATCGCATAAGTTTTATACTGATTTCTGCAGGCGCATTTATTCTATCGATATTTGTATTTGGAGGGCATTTTATACTGTCTTTTTGGGGGCATGGGTTTTCCCAGGCATATATTTTATTGGTGTTATTGAGCACGGGCCAATTTGTTAATATAGCCACCGGGCCGGCGGGCTTTCTTTTGATCATGTGCGGCCAGGAACGTATACACGCATATATATCTTCGTTTTCGCTAATTTTTAATGTGTTGCTTAATTATTATTTGATTACGAATTATGGCGCTTTAGGCGCTGCTGTAGCAACATGTCTGACGGTGTCGGTGGAAAATATCATCAAAGTTGTATTTGCATGGAAATACGTAGGTGTTTTAACTATTCCGTTAAATATCATATCTAAATATGGAAAATAAAAAGTTGCCTGATTTTTTAATTGTGGGTACAGCTAAGGCAGGTACTACATCTATAGCTAAATATTTAATTCAGAATGATCAGGTTTTTATACCTTATAGAAAGGAATGCACATTTTTCTCGGGAATGGAAGGCAACTTTAAGGGGCCTAAAGATAAATGGGTAAATGAAGCCATTATAAAAAACATTGAAGATTATCTTGATCTTTTCGAGACCGCTCAAAGCAATAAAGTGACTGGAGAGGCATCGCCAGACTATTTATATTTTTACGAAAAAACTATCCTTAATATAAAAAAACATTACCAGGAACGGCAACAGGCTTTTCCTAAAATTATTATTATTCTACGGAACCCTATAGATAGAGCATTTTCGCATTACATGCATTTTGTAAGAGATTTTGTAGAGACTGAATCATTTGCAAAGGCCCTTAATCTTGAGAAAGAACGGAAGGAGAAAAACTGGCAATGGCCTTACCAGTATAAGGAAGTAGGGTTATACTTTGATCAGGTTAAAGCTTTGTTAAGTAATTTCGATGAGGTATTGGTCCTTTTTTATGATGATTTAGTTAAGGATGCTCATAATACGATGAACCTAATTAATGATTTTATAGGTTTGCGCCCTTTTAATTATGATTTGAATAAAAAGTACAATGAGTCCGGTAAGCCGCAAAATGAATATCTTGGGAAAGTACTATTAAAAATAAAAGGGACGCCTTTTATAAAAAAAGTGATGCCCTCTTATATATATTATAAAGCAAAAGAGAAAAAGGATAAATTATTGTTACGGAATTTAAAAAAAATGGTCATCCTGAGTGAAGATAAAGAATATCTTAAAGAATATTATAAAGAAGATGTAGGGAAGTTAAGTGTGTTGTTAAACAAGGATTTATCTCATTGGCTGAAATGATTTCTATATGGATAAAATGTATAGTTTATTAATATTCTACCCGGATCTTTTTTAGTGGATTTAATTGCTACAGCAATGCTCCGGCTGCTAACTATAAAGGAGTTCTATATAATATTACGTTCGATATGAATCCGTTCTAACAGGTAGGGGGTGTCAATGGCCGGAGGATGCACCAAAATCGGACCAAATATTTATGAAAAACTAATTAAGGGTTAAATCGAAAAACAATTGGAGTGCAAAGCAATGGATTTGCCGGCTTTTATTGACAAAAGACATGCCATATGTTTTACGTTTGACAACAATTACCGCACTTAGATTAAACAAGAAATAATGAAATTAAAAATTACCCTTACCGATATAGATTTTCTGCTTTTCTTTTTGCCTGCTGCCAACTGTTTTATGTTTTGGCTAAACACTTTTACTGGCAACAATATTCAAATTGGTTCATACTTTGATTTGCTTATAACATTTTATCTTTATAAAATCGCTTTCAAACAATACCGGCCAATAGTATTCTTAAGTGCATTTCTGATAGTTTTCATATCATTAGCTTACGTGTTCCTGCTCGGAACAACTATTAATGCCTGTTTTTCATATATAACTATTCTAAATAATTTAATTTTTTCTTTATGGCTTTTTCCAAAATTGGACTTCAGTACCATAAGCGTTCAAAAAGTCAGAAGACATTTGCTTATTTTTGTTTCTATTTTTATAATTGTATATGAGATATCAGTTCCATATGCAAAAAAGAGGCTTGTCGATGATATATACAACGATGTACACCGCGTTTACAAGGATGGGTTTGTAATATGTCACGTAGCAGCCTACTATTTAGGTGTTGCTGGTTATTTTTTATTTTTATTAAGAAGAAAAATCATTGCGGTTCTACTATGGTTATACGTGTTAACGCTGGGCGCTCGCATAGCGGCGGTATATGCATTAGTAGCAGTAATTGTTCTTTGTATAAGTATATTTCCCAAATTTTACCGGTCCCTTTTTAAATACCGGTATTTGTTACTCTTGTCGATAGTAATTTGTTTTACTATGGCTACTTTTTATGCCTTAAAAAAAATTGGGATAGAAGGTTTAGTGGTGTTTACTTCGGGACGTACCGTATTTTGGGTGGACGGTCTGCTGGAGATTTACAGGGATGGATATGGCCTTTTAAACGTTCTGGGACGCGGGCCGGAATATTCAATTATATTTAACAAAGAACATGTTGGCATTCCTGTCTGGATGCACAATGATTATCTTGATATTGTCTTTAATTTGGGTATTGTTGGATTATCAGCATACCTATTCGCATTTTACAATTATTTCAGAAAAATTAAGTCGCTTTATTTGTTATTGGCATTTGTGTTTGCAGCGTTTTTTAATGGATTCCTGTATTATGATCCCTTATTTGTCATTCTTTTGAGCACGATGTTTGCCGAAATATAATATCCACAATATGAAATTTCAACCACTTGTTTCAGTTCTTATACCAACCTATAACGTTTCAGCATTCATTGAGGAAGCAGTGGCGAGTATTGTTTCTCAGACTTACAAAAATCTGGAGATAATCATTGTTGACGATTGTTCAACTGACGGAACTTATGAAATGCTGGTGAATTTTCAAAAATCAGACAACCGTATAAAGCTTTTCAGAAATGATAAAAATCTAAGAATTGCTGCCACATTAAATTTTGCTCTAAGCGTTTGTAAAGGTGAGTACATTGCCAGGATGGATGGGGATGATATAAGTGTACCGGAGCGAATTGAAAAACAAGTAAAATTTATGCAGGAACATCCTGACATTGATTTAGTTGGACTCCATGTTATTAATATAGATGAAGGCGGTGCAGAAATTAAACGACCTAAATTTTGCACCAGTGCGGAAACTTGCAGGGAATTAGTTAAATATTCAATACCAGTATATCATTTCTGGTTAGCGAAAAAGGAGGCGTATGAAAAAGTAGGTAACTACCGTATTTCTACTGTGGAAGATTATGATTTTTTATTAAGAATGGCCACTTTAAAACTCAAATTTTGTAACCATCCGGAATATTTGTACAAACAAAGAATCAGGATAGGAAATACAGCTACTTCAAGTGGCCTAATTCAGAGGAAATATTTGGATTATGTAAGGCAATTATATAATGAACGTGTAAATAATGTTAAGAGTGAAGATTCTTTTTCAGAAGAAGAGGTGATAAGACTTAGGCACGCAAATAAAATTGAAAGTATGCTTTTTAATATCTCAATTGGCTTTACTTATAAATTTGGTAAATATAATCACCAAAATAAAATTAAAGCAGCGATCTATTTCTTTTTGGCCCTGGTATTTAGTCCAATCAGGCAATCAAAATATTATATATGTAAAGCTAAATATAATAGAATATTAAACAGTGGATATTAACTTCATTTAATGGTTTTATGATGAGTATTGAATTTTTCCCCCTGTTTTTATATTGAGGTACAATATGATTTTGAAAGAAAATGCAAATTTTAGTAAAAAGAAAATTTTGGTAATTGGGCAAACTCCACCCCCGTATGGTGGCCAAGCAGTGATGATTGATTATATGCTTAACTGCAATTTTGAGCATATAGAATTATTTCATGTAAGGATGTGTTTTTCAAGGGAAATGAATGAAAGGGGAAAGATATCTTTTTATAAGTTTACACATATATTTTCAATTATTAAACAAACCTATTTTTTAAAATTTAAGCATAAGATAAAGGTTTTATACTATCCTCCAAGCAACTCTCCAAAAATTAGTATAATTAAGGATATAGTTTTGCTTCTATTTACCAGGTTTATTTTTAAAAAAGTGATCTTTCATTTTCACGCGGCCGGCATAAGCGAGGAGATTCCGAAAATGAATCCTATTTTAAAAGCAATAGCGTTACTTGCCTTAGGAAAACCAGATTTAGCGATAACCAGTTCTGAATTTAACCCACAAGACGGGAAGTACCTTAAGGCCTCGAAAACAACCATAATTCCGCTTGGTATACCTGATGTTTATCCGGCGTCGGAAGCGCGATCGCAAACTGCTACTGATGCTCCGATTAAATTATTGTTTGTAGCTGTATTGAATTCTACAAAAGGTGAAGGAGTTTTATTGGATGCTGTTTATAAATTGCATCAAACAGGTTATAAGGTTGAACTGCATATAGCCGGCAAATTTGAGGCTGAAGAATACAGGAATTTATTTTTTCAAAATGTCAAACAATATGGTCTCGACAACTATGTTAAGTATCTGGGTGTAATAAAGGGTAAAGAAAAAGAACAGGCATTTTTAGAAGCGGATATTTTTTGTTTTCCAAGTTTTTTTATATCCGAATCGTTTGGTGTTGTATTGCTGGAAGCGATGGAATATAAATTGCCTTTGGTAGCTACAAAGTGGCGTGGAATACAAAGTGTTGTTGAAGACGGTAGAAACGGATATTTAGTGGACATAAAAAATGCGGATCAACTTGCGGAAAAACTTCTAACTTTAATAAGAGATCCCTCACTGATAGAAACTATGGGTAATAATTCAAGAGATATGTTTATTGAAAAATACACAGTTGAAAAATATATAAATAACTTAAATACAGCATTTCTATCAATATATAATTAATTTTTTGTCAATATTTAATTATTTATGAAAATATTAGTAACAGGAGGATCGGGATTTATCGGAATAAATCTTATTGATTTTTTGCTTGAAAAAGGATACAATATAATAAATTATGATAAGTCCAAACCGATAAAAGAGGCACACATGTCGTTTTGGACAGAGGGAGATATTATGGATGAGAAAAGGTTATCGGAAACTTGTGAAAAAAATAACTTTGATGCTATTATTCATTTGGCCGCAAGGACTGATACTTTAAGTAATTCATTGGATGACTACCTTGAAAATCATGTTGGAACCCAGCATGTGTTGAATGTAATCAAAAACAACTCTTCGATAAAAAGGGCGATTATCACCTCCACGCAATACGTTTACAAATCTGAGAAAAAGCCCTTTCCTTCCGCAGACGAAGAGTTTGTGCCACATACTGTTTATGGGCAAAGCAAGGTATTAACAGAACAATATACTCGCCAGGCTAACTTATCCTGCGAGTGGACAATTATAAGGCCGACTAATATATGGGGACCCTGGCATATGCGGTACCCGAATGAACTATGGAAGCTGGTAGATCGGGGATTATACTTCCATCCGGTAAATCATGAGGTAATAAGAACTTATGGTTATGTAAAAAATGTTGTGCATCAGATATATAAAATACTAACTGCGCCAGCTGAAATTATAAATCATAAGGTGTTTTATGTTGGAGATCCTTCTGTAGACTCCTATAAATTTTTAAATGAGCTCTCTTATCAGCTTCGAAACAAAAAGATAAAAAGGCTTCATAAAAATATTTTTAAAACATTGGCTAAATTTGGCGATATTTTTCACGCTGTTAAAATCCCTTTTCCTATTTATACCGTCAGGTTCAAAAATATGATTGAGGATTACCCGGCGCCTACTGAAACTACTGTTGAGATATTCGGCCAGGCTGAAGCCGATATGAGAAAGAATATAACTGAAACTATTAGTTGGATTAAGGGAGAAGGCAAACAACATTTTAAGTATTGGGTTAATAAATAAATTTAAGACTAAATAGATTTAGTGAGCCATGAAAAAATTATGCATGATAGTTGTTATTGAATTTATTTCCCGTGTTTTATTTGCACAGGAACCGGTTGTCTGTTATGTTTCATTGAAGGGATCGGATAATAATTCCGGGTCGATAGAAAAGCCTTTTGCTTCTATTTACAAGGCTCAAGAGTATATCAGACACCAAAGATCAATTAAACCCGGCAATTTTACTGTGATTTTAAGAGGCGGTGTGTACGAGCTTGCAAAGCCTATATCTTTTAATTCACAATTAGATCCGGATGAATCAGGGCCAATTGAATTTAAAGCATATCCAGGTGAAAAAGTGACCATCAGCGGTGGTAAAATATTAACAGGTACATGGGTTAAAGTACCTGATCACCCATCTGTGTGGAAGTTAAATCTGACATCAACATTTGATATTGTGCCCCATTTTCGCTCTCTTTTTAGAAATGGTACCCGGCTGCAAAGAGCAAGTTCAGACACTCTTATTTCCGACGGGCCACTTCCCCAGTTTGCAAGACTTTATAAAGTTTATGATTTTGCCGCCTTAAACCAGCTTGAAAAGAATTCACTAAATGTTTTGTCCTGCTTTAAGTATTCAGACCATGATTTGGATGATCTTACAGATATAGATGACGCGGAAGCCCTTGTTTATGGAAGCTGGGAGGCTTCTTGGAACCGTATTTATAAAATCGATAAAGAGCATAAGGCAATTTATTTTAGAAACCCAGCTAGCTATCCCGACGGATTTTATCCTAATCCAAGAATTAGATATGTTATAGAAAATTCGTTTGATTACTTAAATAAGCCTGGTGAATGGTATTTTGATGCGAAAGGGAAAAATGTATTTTACTATGCCTCCTCGGGAGAAAACCCCAATGAAGTGCAATTTATTGCACCTGTTTTGGATACAATCTTAATTGCAAAAGGGGATGGGAAAGCCAATAAATTAGTCTCAAACATAAAATTTTCGAACATTGACTTTAGTTACTCAGGTTCGGCATGGGGAGTAAATGAAATTCATTTTGGTATCCCGTTTATTCATCAACTTCATGATTCTTGTGTAAGCGAAAATAAAAAGCGTTATCCGTGGCTTGATTTTACACAAGGTTTCTCCTCTTTTCAGGCAGCACTTGGTTGCGGATCGGCAATAACATTGGAAGCGTGTAAAAACTGGACATTTGATCATTGTTCATTTTTGCATTTGGGGAATTATGCAATCGGAATTATAGATTATTCAAGTGACAACACGATATCAAATTGTTATATAAGTGATATAGGTGGGGGGGGAATAATGATTGCGTTCAATGCTCCGGGAGGTAAACTTAAGTGGTTACCTGAGAGCATATCGCCCACGGGAAACAAAGTATTAGATTGTGTTATAAACAACTGCGGCGTTATTTTCCCTTCGGGAGTCGGCATAGGTGTAATGCAGGCCAACCACACTTTAGTTAGGCATAACTTAATATATAACATGCCTTATGTCGGTATCAGTGTTGGTTGGACATTTAGTTTGACTTTGGATAACTATACAACGTACAATACAATAGAGTACAACAATATTCACGATGTAATGGAAAAATTAAATGATGGCGGCGGCATCTATACATTAGGTAAACAGGTAGGCTGCCTCTACAAAGGCAATTTTATATACAATGTGAGGCGGGCTAATAATTCTATCGGGGCTCATAATAATGGATTTTTCTTTGATGTAGGATCTTGTGTATTAAAAGTTGACAGCAATGTAGTATTCAACGCGGCGAATGAAGATAAACGGTTTAACCTAACGGATTCCACTAAAACTGAATTTGGTTACAATTATTGGGAAAAAGCAACCCCTTCTAATAAAGCATTGAAAGATATAATTTATAAAAAAGTATTAAAATAATGAACTCGTTACGCGCCGATAAAATAAGACAAGAATAAAGGAAAAATCAGCGTATTACATACTAAATCACAATAAAAATATTTGACTCTAAAATTACCTGTAATGAGTATCATCGGCGGTATAAAAAACTGGGGCAAAAAGCAAAGCTTTCAACCTAATGTTTTAAGTGTTTTTTTAAACCCGGCTTTATTTGCCAGATGGTATGCTTTTAAAGCTATAAAAAAAAGGGCGCCATTGTTAAAAGGGACATTACTTGATTTTGGATGCGGGAGAAAACCATATAGAAACTTATTTTTGAATGTTGAAAAATATATCGGCCTTGACATTGAAGTAAGCGGACACCCGCATCAGGAATCAGAGGTAGATGTTTATTACGATGGCAAGATCATACCTTTTGGTGATGAGTACTTTGACAGTGTATATTGCAGTGAAGTTGTAGAGCATCTTTTTAATTTGGATGAAATACTCCTGGAAATCAGTAGAGTTTTAAAGAAAGACGGGATAGGATTGTTTACGTTTCCGTTCGCCTGGCAAGAGCACGAGGTACCGTATGACTTTGCCAGATATACTTCATTCGCAGCGAAATCTATTTTTGAAAAAAAAGGATTTGAGGCACTTGAGATACATAAGAATGGGCATTTTTTAATTACTGTATGGCAGTTGTGGATAAATTATATTTTCACACTTTTTAGAACAAAAAATAGGTATATAAACACGTTGCTCACCATTATTTTTATAACTCCTTTCAATATCATCGGTTTGTTGGTGTCAGTATTGCCAAAGAAAAGTGAATTATATTTAACAAATGTAGTTGTTGTAAAAAAAATTTGGTAAATAATTTATAGCTTGATGACCCTTGATAAGCGTTTTTTAATATCAATACCTATTTCAAACGGAACCTATAAAGAATTTATTGATTCAATAATTACACTAGCTGTAAACAAAGCGTCCGCCTACGTGTGTGTCGCAAATGTGCATATGCTCGTTGAGGCATATCGTGATCCTGACTTTGCACGGGTAGTTGAAAACGCAGATTTGATTACCCCTGATGGAATGCCTTTAGCAAAAGCAATAAAATCGTTTTATGGTATAAATCAGGAACGCGTAGCCGGCATGGATATACTCACGGATTTGTTAAATATAGCCGAAAAAAAAAAATTGGGTGTTTATTTCTATGGGGGATCCCCGGAAATGCTCACTAATACAAATAGGTTTATAAGTATAAAGTATCCAAATTTAAAAATTTCGGGCTTATATTCTCCTCCGTTTAGAGCGCTTTCGATTGAAGAGGAAGCAGATGACATAATCAAAATCAACAACGCATCCGCTTCAATTATTTTTGTAGTTCTTGGATGCCCGAAACAGGAAAAATGGATGTATCGGATGAAGGGTAAAATTAATGCTGTAATGATTGGAATAGGTGGCGCTTTGCCGGTTTTAATAGGAATGCAAAAACGTGCCCCTTATTGGATGCAGAAGAATAGCCTTGAATGGCTTTGGAGATTCCAGCAGGAACCGAGACGATTATTCAAACGATATTTTATTACAAACGCGATGTTTTTGGGCCTGTATTATAAAGCGTTACTTAACAAGTTTTTTAATAGAAAATAATTACAAAGTATGAGGAAAATAGCATTAATTACCGGGATAACAGGTCAGGATGGCGCGTATTTAACTGAACTTTTATTGTCAAAAAATTACGAAGTACATGGCTTAAAACGTCGTAGCTCCCTTTTTAACACTGACAGAATCGACCATTTATACCAGGACCCACATGATAAAAATAAAAATTTGATACTGCATTATGGTGATCTTAGTGACTCAACAAACCTTATTCGCATCGTGCAACAGGTACAGCCCGACGAAATTTATAATCTCGGCGCCATGTCGCACGTTAAGGTTAGCTTTGATACCCCTGAGTACACTGCTAATGCAGATGGGATTGGAACTTTGCGGATATTAGAAGCAATAAGGTTATTGGGATTAACAAAAAAGACCAAGATTTACCAGGCGTCAACATCAGAGCTTTACGGATTAGTACAGGCAGTACCTCAATCAGAAACCACGCCGTTTTATCCCAGGTCGCCCTATGCGGTGGCTAAACTTTACGCTTATTGGATTACTGTTAATTATCGTGAAGCCTATGGGATTTATGCATGTAACGGAATTTTATTTAACCATGAAAGCCCTTTGCGCGGTGAAACATTTGTAACGAGGAAAATTACCCGCGCAGTTGCAAAGATTGCAACGGGCTTACAGGAAAAGTTATATTTAGGAAATTTAGATGCTCAGCGCGATTGGGGGCATGCCAAAGATTATGTAGAAGCCATGTACCTGATATTGCAACAGGAAAAACCTGAAGATTACGTTATTGCAACCGGCGTAACCACCCGGGTACGTGAGTTTGTAAGGCTTGCTTTTGCCGAGGTTGGAATAGAAATTGAATTTAGAGGTGAAGGGATTAATGAAAAAGGCTTTGTAAATTATTGTGCCGATAGTGATTTCCAGGTTGACGTTGGGACGGAGGTTGTTGGGGTTGACGAAAAATACTTTAGGCCTACGGAAGTTGACTTGCTCATCGGCGACCCGGCCAAAGCTAATTCAAAGTTAGGATGGAAGCCCAAATACGAGTTGCAGGGTCTGGTGAAAGAAATGGTTGCGGCCGATGTGAATTTATTCAAAAGGGAAAAACTTCTGAAGGACGCCGGCTACATTATCAGGAACCAATACGAATAGCATCTCCGGACTTTAAAATGAAACAACGCATTGAAAGTGGCATGGAGCGGTTTTCGACAGCCCCATCCGGGAGCGGAATTCTACAATCAGCGAGGCGTCAAACGGAGGCTCGGGATTAAAACTCGAATAGCCCAGGAAATACTGCCCCGTACGTACGGGGTTCTCGGCTATCTGGGCAACTGTTTCCCGGTCATCCAGGTTGCACATGTGTTTGATGATCAGCGACCCGATTACGATCCGCCGGCTTATTGGTGGTCCCCCTGTGGGGCTTACACCCACCTGTTTGGTATAAATATTGCAGATATCATCCCACGGAATCTTGCCTGCCAAAACAACCCACCGGTTCGTCCGGCGCAGCTGCTGGGAGAATGGCGTCCCGAGCCCCCGCCAGAACCAGTTGCGACGGGCTGACAAAACACGGAGTCGATGCACGCCTTTTCGAATCTTTTTGCATGTTTCCTTGCACTTGATCCACCTAAGTTCGCCATAATCCGCTGTATTTCGAAATAGTTTAGGTTGGTCAGCAGACCCTAATTGAACAGCGGCAAACGATCGTTCGTGGAGGTCGATTTTAGCTTATGACAAACTATTTATTTTTGTTTTAAACGATATAATATTTGGAAAATCCAAAAACTTTCACAAGATTTGTTTCTAATTATAAATTTATTAAACATTTTACCCCATGATGAAAAAGGCACTTTTTTTATTTTCAGTCCTAACGTTGACGGTAACATTTTTACATGCCCAGGTGGTTCACATCGATTTAGATCTTCTTTCTGGCAAGAGGCAGCCAAACCCAAGTGAAGTTCAGGCAATGCGCGCCGAAGAGGCTAACCATCCCAATATTGCTGCAGCGATGCATGAAGTTGAAGGGGCCATGGCGCATTTGAAGGCTGCGCCTGATGGTGAATTTGGCGGCCACAAAGGAGACGCAGAAGTTGCTTTAAGACAAGCATGGTTTAGCCTTAGAAAAGCTTTATATTTTCGCCTTTACCACGGCGGCTAATTAAAGATAAAAAAATTTATGAAGCGAAAGGCGGGGCGTAAAACGGCACCGACAGGTCTTGTGTAGGATCAGTCGATGGTGTGTTAAGCCATGTGCCGGAAGCGTGTCACGTAAGGTTGTCAAAACTTTGTCACCCGTAGTTGGACCGTGTGTCATTATCATATATTGGTCGGGTACTGGCTGTGTACAGAATATTGCATCTTCAAGGATAGGTTTTGAGTGTGGTGAAAAGGTAAAAAAACGGGAGGGTTTCGGCCTTCCCGTTTTTTTCCGTTTCATTGGGCAACAATGTATTTTAAGCACAAAGGGTATTTTTAGCGTATCGGTGCCTTAAATTGGATAACCTCTCTATATAACGCCTTCATTAATTTCAGGCTGAGAAATTTGTGGTTCAAACTTGGTAGCCATATCCTTCAAAAAATAATGCTTCATAATTGGCCCTGATATCAATACGGTAACTACGGTCATTACTACTATTCCTTCAAAAACTTTTTCATTAATAATTTTCGCCTGGAGCGCAAGTAGTCCAAGCACTATCTCTTGCGAACCGCGGGCGTTCATGCCAAAGGCTACGGCTATTGACTCATTTCTGTTTAAACCACTCATGCGGCTGCCAATACCAGCGCCAATCAACTTAGCTATGCAGGCAATTGCCAATATTGCTAACACCACTTCAATATTGAAGTTAGCTACAAAATTTAGCCGGAGTCCGATAGAGGCAAAAAATAATGGCGCCATAATATTAACTGTAAACTGGTGCAATATTAATTTATGCCGGTCTGTGAAATATTGCGAGTCCCCTATGGCAACACCCATCAAAAATGCGCCAAACACCGCACGGACACCCAAATATTCGGAGATAATTGCGCTAATTAAACAGAGACAAATGGCCAGTGTAATTACCCGTCCTATCTTGAGATTTTTTTGAGCAACGGAAAGTAATTTGTTTATTAACCAGCGAACAACAGTTACCATAAACACGGCGAATATAACGACCATTATTATCGACATTAAAAAACCCTCATTTTTCCCCGAATTCATCATTTGCATGATGATGGAAAACAATATCCACCCTAAAAAATCGTCAATCATTGCAGAAGTAACTACCAGGCTGCCGATCTTTGTTTTTAGAATTTCCAGGTCCATTAGGATTTTGGTAATTACCGAAAGTGCGGTAATAGATAGGGCTGTTCCAAAGAACAATGCAGTTATTAACTGGTTGTTTGCACCGGTTGAAAATATTTGATGGTAAAAAAACCAGGCGGCAATAAACCCGACAATAAATGGGAAAATAATGCCGGTGAGGCTAATATAAAGGGCAGGCTTGCCATCCCTGCGAATCTGTTTCAGGTCGACTTCGAAGCCTGCAACAAACATTAACAATATGATGCCAATATTGGCAAGCCCGTCAAATGCGCCATAGGCTTTGGGGACAGATAAGAAAATATCATTAAAAATATTGGGGAAGTAATGTTGTAAAATAGTAGGGCCCAAAATTATACCGGCGAATACTTCTCCTACTATGGCCGGCTGTCTAAATTTCCTGCATAACTCGCCAAGCACGCGTGCAAGAATCAGTACAATTGTAAAAATGATTAGAAAATGAAAAACTTCGGCTGAACTAAGTTTTGAAACCATTTTATTTAGCAAAATTTATACACAGGTGATATTAGCAAATATAAACTTTTACCATTATGTATGTGAATAAAATGCTTGGTGTCCGTCATTTTTTGTCCGCTCTCCAAAATTGAACCCACAAATGTTCGCTTTTTAAAACGGCAGTGGCATTCATCCAAACATTGGTGTTATCGGTTTGTCTCACATTTGTGATGCATGATCCAGACCCGGGAAGGCTGGAAAGAAGTAAAACTGGGGCGGGTATTTAAGTCATCAGCTTGCGTTGTCGGCACAGAACAAGAACGGGGCTTGATCATGGAATCGCAATATATGGCGTATTTGGGTGACAAAACCCCTTTTAGCCGGGGTATGGACGAATTGCTGGAACAATATTGCTGACCGGGTTGAAGTTCGACAAAGCGGTTATAAGATACCAAACCTGGAAATAAATCATTAAGATGCGGCCTTGCAAAGTAAACGTAAAAAAACTTCAGATTTGTGAACTGACCATAAGGAAAAGCGATCATCAAGGTAATCACCTCACTATCACAAACTCAGCTTTTCTGTTGCGTTTACCCAAGGAGAGGTCGTCGATAAGTTGTTTTTTGAGTTCGGGCGCTATTTCCTTGCAAAAGTCACCAACATTTACAAAAATTTCTATAATTTTATCTCTGAGCATGGGGCTTTGATTGTTGTTAATAATTTGATTGTCAAGTATCTATAAATAAAAATCATGCCCTTCGCTCTGTTTTTAAATGCTTTTCTTATCCCGAACTCACGTTAAATAAGAAATAAAGCAAGGTGATCGTTTAGCAAAAACGTTGTTTTAACTATTAGCAGATATATTGTGCCGTCATTTTTGTAATTTTAAAAAAAGAAAATATGAAAGTAAATTTTCGCTCAATATTCTTCCCTCACGATCATAAAAAAGACCATTTTAGGGCCCTTGACGGGTTAAGGGGGATGGCGGTATTATTTGTAATGCTAAGTCACTCGAGCAATGAGCACGTTTACTTTGCAAGCTTTTTAAAGTTTTCCCAGCTGGGGCATATCGGTGTTTACCTTTTCTTCGTTTTGTCCGCCTACCTGCTCGACAGGCAAATAGCATTGGCATTAATGTCGAATAATTCGAGCTGGTTGTATTGGCGAAATTATTTTATCCGCAGATTTTTAAGGATATTTCCTCTTTTTGCGTTTGCGCTGATTGTGCATTATATCTTGTCATTAACGATAATGAAGACAGTTATAGCCACCCCCTCGGATATAATCGATCACCTGTTATTGGTTAAGGGGGAGGCTTTTTTCTGGTCTATTCCTGTGGAATTTAAATACTATTTTATTTCACCCTTGATTATGCTGATTTGCCATAAAGTTTTTAAATGGAAACCGAAGGCTACTTTTTTGTTCCTGGGTGCAATTATTTTTACCGCAATAGGTTCTCAGGCTGTATTTCATTTATCGGAGATCAACACCTTCAGATACTTCCCGATTTTTTTAGTCGGTACCATGTTATCAATTTTTGAACTTATTTTAATGCAAAAGATCAACCTCATCAAATACAGCAAATTACTGGAAGTGCTTGCATTTCTTTCAATCGGCGTTATTTTGGTAACCATTCCCTACTATTTCAGTTTACTAACCCACAGACGTTTCCCAAATACATTTTGGGGCTTTTATTTGCCGTATTCGGTGCTTTGGGGAATTGTATTGCTGGCTGCAAAATACGGATTAGGCTACATCCGGAATTTTTTTGAATTCAAGTTCCTAAGGTATATAGGCGCTATAAGTTTTAGTGTATATCTTTTTCACTATCCTGTTTTAAACCTGATAAAAAATAACCCGCATATCCCGCAATATCTTAAGGCGCCTGTATTCTTTTTGGGCGCTATAGCAGTATCCACAATTACTTACCTTTTGATCGAAAACCCTGTATCAAGGATCAAGCTGAAGAGAAAGTCGTTAAGTGAAGATATGTTAGTTGACAAACAGGCCGTCCACTCAACGGAGCAACCGGTTATTGAATAGCGGGATTTATATTCAGAACTCCTGACCTGTTCGCAATTAAGATGAATGCATTTAAAAAAAGAGCCTTAAATCAGTACCGGGAAAAATGGTTTCCGTTTGGTTCATGAGCTGAATTAACTCCATCAAAGCTGTATTATATCTATTGGCGGATAATGAATATAAAGTTAGCGTCAATGTTTTTCCCTGATGGTCCGGGTTCATATCTACAGGCGAGTCGATGATCTGTTGGATGAATTTTCTTTTTTCATCTGCATCTTTTGCTTAATAAGGAGTTACCAAATTAGCTACAGCTGTTTCGGCGCGATAGCAGATCATTTTAATAATATTCATGAGCATTTTAGTCTCCGTTTTTAGTTTGTTGTATCTGTGGGCTTGAGGCATGTCTTTAAGTTTTATTCTTGTTTGTATAGCCTGGGCCTGAGTTTGCCGGTTTCGTGTTTGTTCAACTTGGTCCTTCATATTTTCAAAGTCGAGGTCACTTGATTGAACTTTACAATCCCAACAATCTTGACCCTTTAATTCAATTAAAACAATAAATTCCATAGCTTAGCGGGGCCGTCAACTCTTGGTAACGGGTAGGGCTTTTGTCAAAAAAAACAACTGTATCAATGCTTCATTGCCCATTCTGCCAACTCAACAAACTATCAATCAAAAATCGGTGAAACTAAGCTGAGCGACCTCATGAACGCCGCTGAAAACAAACAATATGGAATAATCCCCCCCAATTAAAATATGATTATACGCTCAAAAGCGCCGCTAAGGTTAGGTCTGGCAGGCGGCGGAACCGATGTAGCGCCCTATAGCAAAATCTATGGCGGCTTAATATTAAATGCCACTATTGACTTGTATTCTTATTGCATTATTTCTTTAAACGCTTCCCGCCAGATTGATATCCGGGCCGCCGATCTTGATATAGCTTTATCTTATCCTTTGCAGGAATGCCTGCCGGTTGATGGCCGCCTGGATTTAATAAAAGGCGTGTACAACAAGATCGTGAAAGACTTTGGCATGAAGTTCGACTGCGGGTTTAAGATTGTGACCTATTCTGATGCACCACCGGGCAGCGGGTTGGGTTCTTCATCAACGATGGTGGTTGCCATTGTAAAGGCATTTACAGAGTGGCTTAACTTACCCTTCGGCGAATATGATATCGCGCGTTTCGCTTATGAAGTTGAGCGTAACGATCTCCGGTTGTCCGGCGGCATGCAGGACCAATACGCAGCAACATTCGGTGGGTTTAATTTTATGGAATTTTTTAGTGATGATAGGGTGATAGTTAACCCCCTGCGCATAAAAAGATGGATCGTTGACGAACTTGAATCTTCAATGGTATTGTATTATACGGGCAATTCCCGTTCTTCGGAAAAAATTATCGAAGAACAGAAACAAAACACTTTGTCAGGGAACACAATTGCGATTGAGGCAATGCATGCTATCAAGCAAAGTTCTGTTGATATGAAAGAGGCCTTGTTAAAAGGCGATGTAGCGACTTTCGCCCATATATTAGGAAATGCCTGGCACGAAAAGAAAAAAATGGCGCACTCCATATCAAACAGTCATATCGACAAAATATACGATGCCGCTATTGCAGCGGGCGCTATTTCGGGCAAGGTATCAGGTGCGGGCGGCGGCGGCTTTATGATGTTCGTTGTCGAACCTGAAAAGAAGGTCAATGTTTTCAATACATTGAGTGCCTTTGGGGGCAAACCAGTGCATTTTCATTTCAGCGAAGGCGGATGTCATGGCTGGAAGATTTACAACTAATCAGCAAGCCGATTTATAATGGAAGCAATTGTTTTGGCAGGTGGCCTGGGTACCCGTTTAAGGCCGGTTGTGGCCGACGTTCCGAAGCCGATGGCGCCCGTTGCCGGCCGTCCCTTTTTAGATTACATTCTATACTATCTTAAAAAACAGGGGGTGCAACGCATCACTTTAGCAGTTGGGTATAAGTGGGAAGTTATTCAATCTTATTATGCACAGGCTCATACGGGCTTCGGCCTGGAGTTGGTTTTTAGTATTGAAAATGAACCATTAGGCACGGGGGGCGCAATTTTCAAAGCCGCAGGCAACGTGCGTAGCGACACCTTTTTCGTGATTAATGGCGATACGGCCTTTGATGTACCTTTAAATGATCTTGGCGAATTTTACCAGAATAACGACGCCGGAGTTGCGTTGGCGTTAAAGCGAGTCACCAACGGTGACCGTTATGGATCTGTTGAATGTGCGCCCAATGGCCGTATAGTTTCTTTTGTTAAAAAAGCTCACAACAATCCACCCGTTTCAGTAATAAACGGCGGAATATATCTGATGAAAAAAGCCGTGATTGAACGATTTAATTTCCCCGATCCGTTCTCTTTTGAAACAGGCCTTCTGAAAGATAAATTGACAGAGCTCAACGTTTACGGAAAAATATTTGATTCACCATTTATTGACATCGGCATACCAGCGGATTATCACCGCGCGCAAAGCTTATTTAAGAACACTATCGATGAAGCAATTTGATACCTTATTTCTCGACAGAGACGGCGTACTGAACAAAAAGATTGAAAATGGTTATGTGCTTGATCCGGATCAGATTGAAATAATTGCGGGTATAAAAGAGTTTCTTCAAATTGCCAAAAATCATTTCCGCCGAATTGTGGTGGTCACTAATCAGCGGTGCGTAGGACTGGGTCGGCTTCCGCTGGAAAAATTGGTCAAAATCAACAATACGATCAATGTTTTGACCGGATCTTTTATTGATCAATTTTATATATGTCCGCACCTTGATGAGGATAACTGCAGTTGCCGGAAACCCAAAACAGGTCTGTTTTTGAACGCCCAAAAGGACTACAATGTAGATTTTACAGAATCATGGATGATCGGGGATTCAGAAACCGACATGATTCCGGCAAAGCAATTACAAATATTTAGCCTGTTTCTTTCGAATAAGGGCAGTAGCTATGCAGATAAGAACTTCAAAAGCTTCGATGAACTTGGGCCCATTTTGCAAGAATGATTTGGCCTGCCCGATGCATGCAAAGCTCAAATATTTTCGCGGCCCGGTTTCATTCATTTAACTTATTTGCAAAAACCTTCATAAAGAATGGTAAATTTGCACTCCTGGAATTCATATGGATAAAAGCAGCAAGATATACATAGCCGGCCATCGTGGGATGGTTGGATCGGCCATTTATAGAAAACTCCAAAAAGAGGGGTTTACCAACTTCATTACCCGCACCTCCGAGGTGCTCGATCTGCGAAACCAGCAACAGGTAGCTGATTTTTTTGCAGAGGAAAAGCCGGATTACATTTTCCTGGCTGCTGCTAAAGTAGGTGGCATCGTCGCCAACAATACCTACCGTGCCGAATTTTTATATGATAACTTGCAAATTCAGAACAACATTATCCACAATGCTTACCTCAATGGTGTAAAAAAGCTGATGTTTTTAGGCTCAAGCTGCATCTATCCCAAAATGGCCCCGCAGCCTTTAAAAGAAGAGTACCTGTTGACTGGGCCGCTTGAAGAAACGAACGAACCCTATGCAATCGCCAAAATAGCAGGCATAAAAATGTGCGATGCCTACCGTTCACAATACGGGTGTAACTTCATTTCGGTTATGCCCACAAATCTGTACGGATATAACGATAACTATCACCCCGAAAATTCGCACGTACTGCCGGCGTTGATGCGCCGCTTTCATGAGGCCAAAGAAAGTAATGCTCCTGCAGTGATCATTTGGGGAACAGGTTCTCCCCGCCGCGAGTTCCTTTTTGCCGATGACCTGGCCGAAGCTTGTTATTACCTCATGCAAAATTATAACGAGCCGGGCCTGGTGAACATAGGCACCGGCGAAGATATTACCATAAAGGATTTGGCCTTAATGATAAAAAACATAACCGGCTACCAGGGGGATGTTGTTTTTGACCATTCCCGGCCCGACGGTGCCCCGCGGAAATTAATGGATGTTAGCAAGCTCACCAATGCCGGCTGGAAATACCACACCGGCTTGCAGGAAGGTATTAAACTGGCTTACGCCGACTACCTTGATCATATTTCTGTGGTTAAAGAGCGGTGATCATTGTGGACGTCGATTGATTTCGAATCAAAACCATTCAGGCAAGTACAAGTAAATTATGGTTAAAAGGCATTATCACGTATATTTGCCTGGCTTGAAAGTTTTAGTCGACCGATAATGAAAAAAATCCTGATCACCGGCGGAGCCGGTTTTATTGGCTCGCATGTTGTCCGCCGCTTCGTAAATCGCTATCCCCAATATTCAATAATTAACGCCGATGCACTTACGTATGCCGGCAACCTGGAGAATTTGATCGATATAGAGGATAAACCAAACTACTTTTTTGAAAAAGCAGACATTAAGGACAAAGACGCGATAAGCACTATTTTTGACAAACATGGCGTAACCGATATCATTCACCTGGCGGCAGAATCCCATGTGGACAGGTCAATATTAAGCCCGCTCGACTTTGTTTATACGAATGTCATCGGCACCGTGACGATGCTCGAGGTGGCGAAAGAAAAATGGAAGAACGACTATAATGGTCACCTGTTTTATCATATCTCAACCGACGAGGTTTTTGGCGCGTTAGGTTCGGAAGGCTTCTTCACTGAGGATACCCGTTACGACCCGCACTCGCCATACAGCGCAAGCAAAGCGTCGTCGGATCATTTTGTGCGTGCATATTTCGACACTTACGGCATTCAAACTATAGTTTCAAACTGCTCAAATAATTACGGCCCGAATCATTTCCCCGAGAAACTGATACCGTTAATGATAAACAATCTTATTAACAATAAACCATTGCCGGTATATGGCGATGGCAAATACACCCGGGATTGGTTATATGTGAAAGATCATGCAATAGCCATCGATCTGCTTTTTCACCAAGGAAAGGCTGGCGAAACCTATAACATCGGTGGATTTAATGAGTGGAAAAATATCGACCTGGTAATGCTTTTGTGTAAGCAAATGGACAAGAAACTTGGCCATAAACCGGGGACAAGCAAACAATTGATAACCTATGTAAAAGACCGGCCGGGCCACGACAGGCGTTACGCCATCGATGCATCAAAAATAAACAGCCGTTTTGGTTGGAAACCCTCGGTAACTTTTGAGGAAGGTTTGTCCGAAACAATAGATTGGTTTTTAACAAATAAGACATGGCTTAGCCACGTGACAAGCGGGGAATACACGAGCTATTATGATCATCAATACGAAAACCGCTAAGTAACACAAAACATGACTATTACGACAACTCCCCTTAGCGGGTGTTTTGTTTTCACCCCACGGATTTTCAACGACGACCGGGGTTATTTTTTCGAATCCTACAATACGCGAACTTTCAACGATGCCGCCGGCGCTCAAATCAACTTTGTGCAGGATAATCAGTCATTTTCGACTAAAGGCGTTTTGCGGGGCTTGCATTTACAAACGGGACCGCATGCCCAATCAAAATTGGTGCGGGTTAGCCAGGGCGAAGTGCTTGACGTAGCCGTCGACCTTCGCAAAAATTCGCCCACCTACGGACTTCACCATGCGGCGATTCTGTCTGATAAAAATCACAGTCAGTTTTTTATCCCCCGTGGTTTTGCCCATGGGTTCGTCGTTTTGAGCGATACTGCTGTTTTTCAATACAAATGCGACAACTACTACCATAAACCTTCTGAGGGGGGTCTGCACTATGCCGACCCTTCGCTGGCAATTGATTGGAGCCTTCCGTCGGCAGAATTGCTGGTTTCTGAAAAAGACAGGGAGTTGCCCTTTCTGAAGGATGCCGGCGATTTTGGGTTTTAGTGATAAATTGCATGGGTTTTAACAATTATATTAAGCGAAGCAAAATTCAATATAAAATGCTGGAAAGAGTCAAGTCACAAATTGAAGCGTCGATAAAAACAAAGCAGCTAATATTGGCCGATTCTGAATTGATGCAGCTGATTGCCGATATCGCCGGTATGGTGGTTGCTGCCTATCGCAACAATAGAAAAACATTGCTGGCGGGCAATGGCGGAAGCGCGGCCGACGCCCAGCACATCGCGGGTGAGTTAGTCGCGCGTTTTTACTTTGACAGGCCGGGTATTCCGTCAATAGCACTGACTACTGATTCTTCAATTTTAACGGCCATAGGTAACGATTACGGTTACGAGCACTTATTTGCCCGTCAGGCGCAGGCCTTAGGCAACGAGGGCGATATTTTTTTCGGTCTGTCAACCTCCGGTAATTCACCAAATATATTAAAGGCACTCGATGCCTGTAAGGAAAAAGGGATACTTACAATTGGGTTGACCGGCCGGACCGGAGGCAAAATGATCGAAAAATGCGATTTCTGTATAAGAGTACCATCGGATGATACGCCGCGCATTCAGGAATCGCATATTCTTATCGGTCATATTATTTGCTGCCTGGTTGAGGAGGAATTATTTTCTGATTTTAAGCCTGCTGTGTGAGGAGTAAAGTTTTGTGGGATGAAAAGGTAGTTGTTAAGTCAGCTAGAAAAGCCCTGAAATTGCAGCAATTCAAAATAACATTTGTGCCTGAAAGATTTTTATGCATATTTAAATCAAACATCCTAAATGAATAATGTTGTCATCTTCGGAGCATCCGGCCAGTTGGGCAATTGCATTAAGCAGTTTGTTGAAACAAACGGAATTGATTCAGTTTATTTCCCCCCGGAGTCCGAAGCAAATATATTAGACGATCAGGTCCTAAACGCGGTTTTTCAAAAATACAAGCCTGCTTTCGGTATCAATTGCGCCGCTTATACAGCTGTTGATAAAGCCGAAGACGACCAGGATCTTGCCATTAAGATAAACAAAACAGGGGCCGAAAATTTAGCAAGACATTGTGCTGCAAATGGAGCGGTGCTTATCCATATTTCGACCGATTTTGTCTTTAAGGGCGATACGCCCTGGCAGTTGAAGGAAAACGATCCGGCAGAGCCCATAAATGTTTATGGCGTTACCAAACTGGATGGCGAGTTAGCTATAAAAGAGCTTTTGGACCAGCATTTTATTATACGCACCAGCTGGCTTTATTCGGAATATGGCAACAATTTCGTCAAGACCATGTTAAAGCTTGGAGCTGAACGCGATCAGCTTAAGATCATAGCTGATCAGGTGGGTACGCCCACTTACGGTATGGATCTTGCTGCCGGTATTATGCAGATCATCATCAGCAACAAGCCGGCATACGGCACCTATCACTATAGCAACGAAGGCGTTGCCTCCTGGTACGATTTCGCAAAAGCCATTTTTGATATATCCGGAACCGATGTAAAGGCCTTGCCTATCCCTACTTCTGAATACCCCACCAAAGCTATGCGTCCGGCTTATTCGGTTATGGACAAAACCAAAATAAAACAGACATTTAACCTCGAAATACCTTATTGGCGCGACAGTTTGATAACTTGCATCGGCCGGATAAAAAACACCGCAACGCTATGAAAGGCATAATATTAGCAGGAGGATCGGGAACAAGGCTTTACCCCATAACAAGGGCCATTAGTAAGCAGTTGATGCCCATTTACGATAAGCCGATGATCTATTACCCTTTATCGGTATTAATGCAGGCTGACATCAAAGACGTGCTGATCATTACAACGCCCGAAGACAACGAGAGCTTTAAACGTCTGCTGGGCGACGGCGCTGAACTGGGTTGTAATTTTCAATACGCCATACAGGAAAAACCCAACGGGCTTGCACAGGCCTTTGTAATAGGAGAGAAGTTTATCGGAAACGATAAAGTAGCGCTGATATTAGGCGACAATATTTTTTATGGCACCGGCTTCAGCGAGTTGATCCGCGGTTTTAACGACGTTGACGGAGCCGCAATTTTTGCGTATCCCGTTGCCGATCCGGAGCGATATGGCGTTGTCGAGTTCGACGAAAACTTTCGGGCGCTTTCTATCGAAGAAAAACCCCTGCAGCCAAAATCGAATTTTGCTGTGCCCGGACTTTATTTCTATGATAACACAGTAATCGATATAGTTAAAAACTTGCAACCCTCGCAGCGTGGAGAGTATGAAATTACCGACGTAAACAAATCTTACCTGGAGCAAGGCAATCTCCATGTGGGCCTGATGGATAGGGGCACGGCCTGGCTGGACACCGGTACCTTCGACTCATTGAGCGATGCCTCGGAGTATGTTCGGGTAATCGAGAAGCGACAGGCTACCAAGATTGGCTGTATTGAAGAAGTGGCCTACCGCCGCGGATTTATCAGCGCCGAACAGCTGAAGGTCTTGGTTAAAAAATACATAAAGAGCGGTTACGGAGTTTACCTGGAAACTTTGCTGAGCTGATCTGCTATCCCAAATAATATTGGTCCGGCCTTCTGTCTTTTATCAGGTCGTTGTAAGCGTTAAAATGCTTATCGCGCGTAAGCACCGGGTCAATTAACGATGTAAGCACGGCATCTTCATCGCTGGCTGCTTTTACCAAGGGGCTTCCGTTGAAATCATACACAACCGAACCGCCGTTAAAAGTGAGCTTCTGGTCGGCGCCGTCCTCGAGCATTCTGATCTCTGTTCCGCAGCGGTTTGCGACGGCCAGGTACACTTTATTTTCCAAAGCACGTGCCGGCATCCCCACGCCCCAAAGCGTTGAAACCAGGTTCGAAGGGCATGCAATAAGATCTGCGCCAAGCAGGGCCAAACTCCTGGCAGCTTCGGGATATCGCCAGTCATTGCACACCATCATTCCAACTTTACAATCCACCAGCGGATGCTCAATTACATAAAACCCCGAGTTCCCCGGTTCAAAGCATAATGTTTCCTTGAAGAACAAATGCGTTTTGCGATAGATTTTTACCGAGCCATCCGGCAAAGCCGCCACGGCGGAGTTATAAACATTTTCCCGGTCCCGCTCAGCAAAGCCCGCTATGATCATCGCTTTCTTAGCCACTGCTGCCTCCCTGAAAAAAGCAATGCTCTTTCCGCTCGTATCTTCCGCTTCGTCGAGCGCTTCCGTTTTCTTTAAAAAGGAATAGCCCGTCGTACACAGTTCCGGGAGCACTATGATGTCGGATTCCAGGCCCCTAATAAGAGATGCAATTCGCTCAAGGTTCTGCGTTTTGTTGGCCCAAAGCGGCGTAAATTGTACAATGCTTAGCTTAACCATTCTATAAATTTAACGCTTTCAGGACAACTTTTCTATCAAGGCAATCATATCCTTAATCAGGCCACCGCCGTCAGCCTTAACCCAATTGATCTCTTTGTCTTTGTTAAACCACGTCAGCTGCCTTTTGGCAAACCTTCTCGTGTTCTGTTTGATTAGTGCAATTGCCGTTTCCAGGTCCGTCTTTCCATCAAAATAATCAAAAAGTTCAGTGTATCCAACGGTGTTTAGCGCATTTAGATGCCGATAGGGTAGAAGTGACTGCGCTTCCGCTATTAATCCCCGTTTTATCATGTCGTCAACCCGTTGGTTAATGCGCTCATAAAGCGACTCCCGCGTTAGGTTTAACCCAAACTTGACGGTTTTAAATAGCCTTGCGTTAAGAGCGGATTTGCGAAAAGATGAGTAAGGCTTACCGGTCGATTCGAAAACCTCGAGCGCCCTGATAACACGGTGTGAATTGTTCAGGTCAACCTGCACGTGATACACGGGGTCGACGCTCATAAGCCTCTCCTGTAAGTGCCTCAGACCTTCATTTTCAAGAGCTTTGATCAGGCTTTCTCTTATGCCCGGCTCCGCATCAGGAAACTCATCAAAGCCCTCGCAAACGGCTTTAATGAACAAACCTGAGCCACCAACCAAAACTACCTTATCATGATGCTGAAATAAATCATTAAGTAGTTTAAGGCACTCTTTTTCATAATCACCGGCCGTGAATTTTTCGGTAATGGAAAGGTTATCGATAAAATAGTGTTTTGCTTCGGACAGCTCACCAATACCCGGCTTGGCCGTTCCGATCGACATTTCCCGGTAGAATTGTCTTGAATCAGCCGAAACGACCACCGTATGATAGTGCCTCGCGATTTCAATGGCCGCGGCGGTTTTCCCTGATGCTGTCGGCCCGGCAATAACGATCAGGATTTTCAATTGCATGGATCATTTTGATAAGAATAAAGTAATGGTACAGATCGCTTGGCCTGTTTGGGCGATGATGACATTGTAGAACTAAAAATCGTCCGGTCCTGTGACCCTGCCTTCGTCTTCGAAATTCTCATCGTCCGAAAATTCGCTGCCGAATTCATCCTCATCTTCTTCCACAGCCGACTTTTCTTCGCCCTCAACTTCCTCCTCATCTGCGACTTCCGAAAATTCTTCCGTATCTTCTTCGCTGTACGACAGTTCATTCAAGAAATCGAAATCCTCTGTTTCTGCGGGTGAAGCTATCGGCGTTACTACATTTCCAAATTGTTTTGGGGCCTCGCCTACAGACCTGATCACAGCTGGATAGGAAGTTCCCGGCGTTTCATCCAATATGATCTTCAATAGTTCAACATGAAAATCAAACGGCCTGTCAAAATTGAAGGTGTAGTAGAACTTTTGATGGGGATCGTCAATATACTTCAGCAATTTTACTTTATCCATTATCGCCACACC
>JABDGE010000023.1 GCA_013286235.1 Bacteroidota bacterium | reverse complement strand
GACGCTTTAAAGAAATCCTCCGCATAAGCGCCCAGGCCGTTACCCTTTAATTGGTCGCGGAATATTTCAAAATTTTTGGCTTTTAGAATGCCGGTATATTGGGCAATTTCTTTAAAATCAGGATAAACACACCATTGGCCGATCTCATGGCTTACGGTTGGGTGCTGCCATTTCGATATTACGTCGCTCCAATCGTAATTGGTAGATGGCTTTTGGCTGTTGATGATGCTTTTTAAACCCTCACCCCAATGCTGTATCCTCGGGTTGGATGAACTGTTATAATCAGCCTCAGGAATAATTGGCCAGCCCGAGGCCGTTGAGTACAAGCGCCTGTTATCCTTAGCCTGCCAATACTTTACAAAACCGGTTAAGTATTCGGTAAGATGATCGCCGGCAGGTTCGTTGCCATACACCATCATGCAAAAGGAGGGATGGTTGCCATAATTTTGAACGATACGATTGCTTTCATCATAAAGGTACCGGTCCAGGGGATTGCCATCGCCGATGGAGGCGCCGGAGTTGGCCCAGGATGCACATTCGATCTGTAAATACATGCCCACGCGGTCCGCGGCTTCAAAGGCGGCATCCGGCGGGCACCAGGAGTGAAAGCGGATATGATTCAAGCCGAATGATTTGCACGTTTTTAGTATGCGCATCCAGGATGCCACATCGGTTGGCGGGTAACCCGTAAGCGGGAATGCGGCGCAATCCAGCGTCCCCCTCAAAAAAGTCACATGTCCGTTAATGGTGAATTGCGTTCCTTTTTCGGAAAAATCCCGCATCCCAAAAATAACCTCACTCGATTGTTTGCCGCTGTTCGAACTGATCTCAACATTCATTTTATACAGCGAGGGATGAAACTCACTCCAAAGGTTGGGATGCGTTCCCATGGGATAGGTTATTTCAACGGTATCGCATCCGCTGCGCCGTTTTATTTTTTTTGAGATCAAGGTCAACGATTCCTTTTGTCCGGTTATAAGCGCAGCCCCTAAGGAGAGCGTCGCCGTGTTCAGATCATCAGGAGCACCATTTATCATCACCCTTGCCCTGACCAGTTTTTGATAGATATCAGGGAAAAGCTGGATACCGCTTATATAGGTTTTCGGGTAGCGCCGAAGATATAATTTACCTATCATGCCGTTCCAATTGCCCTGTGTATGATCGCTGATGCTGTGGGAATTGATGCCCACATTCACATCTTTGATCCGGTTATCTACCCTTATCGTCAGAACATGTATTCCGGGTTTGAGGCTTGCCGGCAGCATGTACAGGTGCGGCGCCGACAAGCTGTTTTGTTTGCCAAGATCAACGTCATCCATAAAAACCTGGGTTTCCCAATGTGCCCGTTCAATAAAAAGTTCAACCGGGTGATCTCGCCAGGAAGCCGGAATGGTGATGGTTCGCTGGTACCAGGCCGCGCCTTTATAATATTTTTCGGGCTGCAGCCAAAAAGAAACTTTTATGTTGCCCGGTTGCCGGTATTTTGCGTATTGCGGCTGATAAAACCACGAGGAATCTACTATCTCCCCGGTCCATGGTGTGTTAACCGCAATCTCGTCGCCTTTGCCGTTTGTCGTCATGGAACCGGGCAATTTTATTTGGTCGCCGAGCTTTTTACGATACCATTTTGACACAAGGCCTTCATCTGCACGGTCGGCCTGGAATGACCATGCGCCCGGCAGCCCAATGGTGTCCTTGCCGTTTCCGCTATCCTGCCCGGGCGACCGCAGTGGAATTAGCATACTTATCGATAAAATGCAGGCAAAGGCATTTAACCGCGCGGCAAAACGGGATGAGAGTAGCTTGTTTAGCATGTTTTAAAATTCGGGGCTTATAGGTTTAAACCAATTTTTGAAGTTAGGTAAAATGTTCATTAGTTCATTGGTTCAGTAGTTTATTGGTTTGGGAAGTGGCTTAGCATTATAGCGGCCCGTGACACCGCTCATAGATAACAAACTTTGCACTCAAAACACGCTTATTTTTTTATCCTATAAAGCGATCCAAACAGTTCATAATCAATGCGATAAATTTTCGTAAGATAACTCGTAGTGTACCGTAACATTACACTGCGAGTTATCTTAGCAAAGCCCGGTTTGTTTTCACCATCAAAGTGTCACACCTTTATAGCGGATTTTTTCAAGAGCACACCGCATACAACGCGGCATCGGTTATCCGGAAAACAATGGCTTGCTATAATCTTAATTATAACAGCCGGTTGGGTTTCGCAATAGCCAAAAGATGATATTGACGGCAAGCAGCCAGAAACGCCTTCTCGATGGGAGTGCTTTGGACCTTAAAAAAAGCAACCTGGGATACGCGATGGCTAACAGGACGAATTCTCGCGGATCGGTGTGATCAAGCATAATGATCGTACGAACCGCCGCTGAAAAAATCGCACAAAAATACCTCGAAGTACACGGGAAGTACCATAAAAGTAAACCGAAAGTATAGTGAAAGTACAGCAAAAGTACCCCGAAAGTACACCCAAAGTACCCTGAAAGTACAATAAAAACAGGAGGATCTAAACGCTGTTTTTCTTAACTATTTAGCTGTAGATAGCTGATAATTAGTTCTTTGACATATTGAATGTTTGTTCCTGGTGCAAACACACACACTCCGGTCAATAAAACAATCCTTCGGCCTTAGTAATTAATAGCAAAGGAGTGAGATGCATCGGTAAATCCGGACAGTAGGAAATGCTTAAATTAGCGAACCAATGTCAGAAAAGAAGTTAGACAGGCCACGTAGGAAATACGATGACGAGTTTAAGAAGGATGTATTAACGATGGTACTTACGGGTCGACCGGTCCTGGAGATCGCCAGATCATTAGATATTAGTGCGCACATGATTCATGCGTGGAAGGCAGATCATTTGAAAGCCACGGGGGTAAATCAATCGAATTTGGATACCAATATTTCTTCTGTTTCAGAAGCGGACTATGAGCGTGTTAAAGCTCGATTACGCGAAGTAGAACAGGAAAGGGATATCTTAAAAAAAGCGTTGGGCATTTTCAGCCGGGGGATTTAAAGGTGGTATATGCTTTTATTTTATCCCATGAGTCGGTTTTTCCGGTGATCAGGATGTGCCAGGTGCTGTCGGTAAGCCGTAGTTGTTATTACGTTTATCGCAATGATGGCTACGCCTCAGAAGACCCGGCAGCAAAGCAGATCGAAGCCCGGGTGGTAGATGCCTTTACGCTGCATAAGCGTCGTTATGGCGTCCGCAGACTCGTGCCGGAGCTACTGGATCAGGGATTGAAGATAGGCCGTTGCAGAGTAGGAAGCATATTAAGAAGGAATGGGTTAAAAGCAATTCAGCCGAAGTCATTTGTGCCCCGTACGACCGACAGCAGGCATCCTTACCCCATCAGCCCCAACCTGTTAAAGGATAAACCCTTGCCGGTAAGGATCAACCAGGCCTGGGTGGGAGACATCACTTACATTCCTTTAAAAGGTGGTGGCTGGTGCTATTTGGCTGTATGGATGGACTTGTTTTCACGGAAAGTAACAGGCTGGCAATTACTGAGCCACATGAAAGAAGGGCTGGTCTTAGAAGCATTTAAGAAAGCATGGAGCAACAGAAATGCCACCAAAGGCCTGATCATTCACTCTGACCGTGGCGGCCAGTATGCCGGGAATATCTTCCGCAAACTACTAAGCAGCCACAAATTGCTGCAGAGCATGAGCGGGGTAGACAACCCTTATGATAACGCTTTTATGGAATCCTACTTCTCCAGATTCAAAGCCGAGCTATTACACGGCGGAGCCTTTGACGGATTGGAAAATGCCCGCACAGAAATATTTGAATACATTGAAACGTACTATAACCCTATCCGCAGACATTCATCCCTGGGCTATATCAGCCCGATGGCTTTCGAGCGGAAGGTAAGTTATTCACAAAAAGCGGAGGTCTGACAAAAAGAAAAAAAGAAGCAAAAAAAGAAAAACGCATTGGAATATGGAAAACTGAAGGAGTTTCCCACATTCCAACACGACAAACAAACAACAACAATTATTAATTATCTTTAGAAACTAAGAGACTCCACTGTCCGGCTAAACCTGTACACCTCAATCACACGGATTGTCTGTTTTCAATGGTGTTCACCTGTACACCTCAGAGACGCAAAATATTGCGTCTCTACGGCCGTCGATGGTGATGCCAAAACAAATATTCAATATGTCAAAAAACTAATTATCAGCTATCTACAGCTATTTTTTTGTTTATACCGGGTGTTAAGCGGGCCTTTTTTGTTGTACTTTCCGTGTACTTTAGGAGTACTTTGAATGTACTTTCCATGTACTTTTCATGTACTTTCCGTGTACTTTCCATGTACTGTCTGTGTACTTTTGAGGTACGTTACGGTACTTTTTGGGGCCTTTTTTAGCTTCATTGCCTGGCCTCCTTCGCCCTCGCCGCCGCTTTTGCTATGGCGACTGAAAACCTCCTTCGCCAAGGCTACGGCGGTTGAGACAAGTTAGGGCGGCCGATGGTTTTCTTGCCCGACTTAACCAACCCCGCACGCGCGGGATGAACTATTTACCTGGCATCGCGCCATCTTCCATGCATTTGCTGGGCAGCGTTCACCAGCTCTTTACAAAAAAACCAGTTGAACGATTCCCGGTTAGTGTTTAATATTGGAATCCCCATCAAAAATGCTATATGGTTTTGAGGAAAAAAAATCGAGTTTTCGTAAGGGTACAATAACTGTAACGAGACGTAACGCTACGAGTTATGTTACGAAATTTTATCACATTGATTATGAACTGCTTGGATGGTAATTTTGGGTAATTTACGTAAGGGTGTATTGATTGTGAAGTTTGCTGCTCCGAGTCCCATGGACCTGGCGGTGGGTAATAATCTCTTTGCTATGGTCATATTGATGGCAAAAGCAGCCCTGGCCAGAAAAGATTTTATTGACGGGAAGGAACGCGATGCCTTGTTATTAAAATTGAAATTAGAATTAGCCAGGCAGTTACTGGCAAAACAGATAGCCAAAGAAAAAATCCGGGTATTGATGAATTTTTTAAGGTATTATATCCGTTTTGAAAACCCGGCTATAAATGCTAAATTTGAACAAGAAGTAGAAATATTAACCGAAAGGGGAACTACAATGGGTATAGAAGAATTATTGTTGGACAGAGCAACTAAACAGGGTTTGGAAAAAGGTAAAAAAGAAGAAGCTGTAGCCATTGCCCGTGAAATGAAAAAGGATGGCGTTGCTATTGAACAGATCGCCAAATTCACAAAACTTTCCATTGCTGATATAGAAAAATTGTAATCAGTATAGTTTATAAGATTTATTGAGCCATTGCATCGCAGTGGCTTTTTTTTTGCTGGTGAATGACCATTTTCGCAGTGGTAACGGACCAGGACAGGTATTATTTCGGACAACAAGGAAAAGGCGCCGATAGCTTTGGTTAGGTTGAAGTCCGGATCCCGATAGCTATCGGGACCGAAAGAAGCTGCGGCTGATGTCCGCCAGCTGGCGGATAACCTAAGTTATACAGAAGCGGATAAACGGGAAGTCTTTGGAAAAAGCTTTGCTGCCGAACCCGATCAGCTTATCAAAGAATTGGCCCTGGATGAAGCGATACAGGAAGCGGATACCCTACTCCTAACCATACCAAACACCCTGGGCGTTGATTATAACATCCATGTACTGTCTGCTATCCTGGAGCACGTTTCGCCGGCATTGGGTTGGCGATGATTAGGTTTAGAAGTTCTGATGCTGAAAAGCATTTGCAAAAATAAACGGACCCCGGTAGTTGCGGGCCGGGCAGTCTAAATGAATGCTTTTGGCGGTGTTGATAGCGAGGTGGGAGGCCGAAATAAAGAAGATGCTTTCACAAGGTAAGTGGAGCTTTGTTTTTGGTCTTTGGCCGACATCGCGCCCCGGCGGGGATTGGATACCGGATGGTTGGCACCGGGCAATAAACAAACAAACTATTCCGTTTTTTTATTTTATTCGCATCTTTACTATTATGCCAGTTAAAAAGCGCAGGATATCCAACCAGTTTACCAATGTCGGTTATTCGTACCTTACCAAACGGCTGCTGGTGAGCAAGGCGAAAAGTGCGGGCACCGCAGCAGCACAGGATGCGATGGACCTTATGGGTTTTGTTGTAACCGTTAAGGACGACTGGGTGGTGAAGCAATATGCTGATGGAAAAACCGAGCAATTGCAGGAAATTTAACCCTTTTCGCCGCTGATGCCTTCCGATAAACCCGCTTCCTCACAGCTTCGGCTTCGCGTGTTTGCGGGTCCCAATGGGTCTGGTAAAAGCACGGTCATCAAATCTAATCGGGAGTCGCAGGTTTCTGAACGGCATTAATTTGCGAAGAGTTTTGCTCGATCATTTTCCAATCAAAAAAGAAGTTCATTCTGATCACATCATCCTTCTTGAGGTTATTCTTGCAAACAGTATAAATTCCGGATTGTAGTTGCCCTACACCAAGCGACTCTACAGTTCCCTTTTTCAGAGGAACAAGCGTAGCCATGGGCGGTTCGGCCATAATGTCTTTAAAACCAGGAATAGACGAAAAGTCAACAATAATTCTCGCCATATCGGTATCGAGGTCCATTTTAATTGCTACGTCTTCGTTACCCTTCTGTAACCCGTTATAATACATCGATTTGGAAAAGAAAATATTAGTTTTAACCTCAATATTCTGACTTAAAAAATCATGGATTTTTGCTGCGCCGACATCGGTAAAATACAATTCCTCCTGCCAAGGATCAATCATGATCGCATCCACAGTACCGCTTGATCGGTCGGTTACGGTAAGATTCCCC
Source organism: Bacteroidota bacterium (assembly GCA_013286235.1). Lineage (GTDB taxonomy): Bacteria > Bacteroidota > Bacteroidia > Sphingobacteriales > Sphingobacteriaceae > Mucilaginibacter. The sequence continues at coordinate 42,705 of JABDGE010000023.1, read as the reverse complement.
GGCGGACTGTGAAATACGATAAGGCGAAAAAAATGACTTTCGTCGAACACAGGGATATAACTCTTTAAACGGCGAACGTAAGCCTCATAAACCGGCTTGTGGTCTTTAGTCTTTTTTGTTAAGTGAATAACCTTTACATAAGTTATTTTGTTCTGGATGTGTTTTTTTAACTTTTTCCGCCAAACTGATATAACAATTGCAAGGAAAGTTAGAAGGCCGCCTAACAGCGCAAGAATACCAGCTAATAAGTTTGGATCTGTAAATGAAAAATGATTAGTCATGATGCGATATAGGATTTTTACGGTCTAAGTTAGCATTTGATTATCAGGTGAATATACAACTTGGGAATGTTAGTTGCAAAATTTATTTTATGTCTTTCCCACAAATGCCGGAAGACGATCCTGGTGCGGGGTAAGGAGCCATCTTTGCGCATTGGGCATACCATCGGCGCCTGAATTGGAAAATGTTTTTTGGGCAACCGGCCGCAGTCAAAACGAATGCTCTTGGCTGTGTTGATAGCCCGGCGGCGAGCCCGGCAATCATTATGAATGCTTACACAAGGCACGAGGAGCAGCCGCTTTTGGCCGTTGCCCGACATCCTCGCGCCAGGGGAGGGGATCAAACCCCGGAACTGGACTGGCATATCTGAGACGTATCTTTTTACATATACCCTTTGAAAACACAGAGCTTTTGAGGGCGACCAGCTATTTTTCCTTTTTGAAATTAATGATCCGGATACCTTTCTTTTCCTCACTGACATTCGAGATGAAATGGCGTTCCTTTAAGTTAGTCGCCAGGTACCTGTTTTCCTGCTCATGGTCGACCACCGGGCTTTTATGCAATACACCGATGTCGCCGTACGGGTACGGGAACGTCCCAAATATTTTGAGTATGTCTTCTTTTGCAAAAATTTTATAATGCATATTGAAAAGCTTGACGCGCTCCTGGACAGGGAAAGGTTGTTGCAGGGCTGCGATCAGCAGGTTTTTAGCTACCTTAAATGAGGGATCGGTAAAGATCAGCCGCATGAGCTCCCTTAACACCTCCCGGCTACGGGTGAGCAGCTCATCGCTGACCGATTGGATCACTTTGTTTTTTTCCGCCATCGAAAACACTTTGGATTTCAGGACGGCAGCCACATCGGCGGCATCGGGACTGAACCCTTCGATGTTCGCGATAAACACGGCCCGCAATTTGTCCAGGAATGCAGGCGCCAGGTCCGGGTAGGCGGATTTCAGGCGGGCAAGATTTGCCGGGGTGCTGTCCAGCATATTGCCTGCTATCAGTAAAGCCATTTTATCTTCGCCCACCTCTGCAAACACGTCGATGTCGTACATATAGGGGACTGCCTTCAGCAGCAGCGTATAGGAACTGTCTTCAATGCCCGTTTCATTCAGCAGCGCCATTAAGAATTGCTCCGCAACAGCCGGATCCTGCCCGTCGGCATCAGTTTCGATGGTTTGTTCAGCCAATGCCTCGGCATTGGCTTCCATGTTAAGAAAACTGATCATGGAATCATCAATACCTTTATCAAACCGCGTATAATAGGCAATAAGATTATGCCAGGTGGGAAGTACGCGGGAACATTCAAACAACACCTCATCCATGCCGGTGCCGGTTACACCCGCCAGGTCGCTGACGCACGTTTCTACTTTCCTGATTATTCCGATCCGGTTCTTTAACCTCAGATCAGTATGATTCAATAATGCCAGTAAGGCCAACTCCGGTTCCTGGTTGTTAACCGGCAATGTAAGGTAAACATCCTGGACATACTCATTTATGGACGAATTGATATACCGCGCCAGCTCCGGGCATTCCGCGTCAAGTACGGCCTGGTAATTGCTGGTCTCAAATGTGGCCGCATTAAACTTTCCGGCGAACTGCATCACCCCCTCCAGCATCGCCGGTGTGATCGCATAATAGTCGCCCTTGTATACAAAATCCGCCAAAGATTTAGGCGCTTTTTTTAAGTCCAGGTGTTCAAATTTCAGGTTAAACGCCTTGATCAGTTTCTTTAGCCGGCCTTCATCAGGGATGATGGTCAGGAAACCGGGGTGCAGGGTCATGCGGGATACCAGGCTGGAATCTGTTGCAATTTTTTTCAGGTCGTCGGTCCGGGCATTAGCGATCAGCAGCTTAAAATAGGTATCTTTACGTTCTGCCGTCAGCGGCGAGTTTTCCGACACATACTTCCAGATGCCCGGCCATTTATGGGCCAGCCGTTGAATGAATACCTCTACGTTGGTGCCGTTAGTGATAAACCCGTCGGCAAAGCCCGGGCCGTAACTGGTTTGGTCGTTCAGTTGCCCCAGCATATAACTGAGTTGTTCTTCGCAACCCTCATTGACCAGCAGGAAATCCATCAGGTCATAATTGAGGCTATAGGCCTGCTGAAAGTCGACCGGTCTTATCTTTGCCGCCAGGTTAGCGATTTTTTGCAGGCTGAAGTCGTAGGCTGACGCAACTTCACTTTTTACATCGAGCAGAAAAGCCCGGTCGGTTTTTGTCAGGCTGCCCGGATAAAACAGCGAAATATAGTCGAGGTAGTTTTCATCAATATAACCGAACCGGAGCAGCAGTTTCAATAAGAGCCCCTGTTTCGTACCGGTATCGATGTCGAAGGATACGGTCGTATCCGAAAGCAGTTCCTGCAGTTTCCGGTGGCGGACGCCTCCCTTTTGCATTTCAAGTTCCTGTAGCCGCTTTTTGATCAACTCTCCCTTGTCATCCCAGAACCCCTTGATCATCCGCAGCCGCTCCATATAAGTGTGATCCGGGTCGGCCTGTGATTGTATAGTTGCGAATTTAATTTTCTTTTTACCCAAATTAGTTTGCCATTGCAAAACTTGATTGCATTCCACTTTATCCTCAATAAAATAATCGAACAAATGCTCATCGGCAGCAACTTCTTTAATTTCTTTATCAACACCCACTATCGTAAAATTCGTAAAACCCGATACCTCACTAACATAATACGACAGGTAAAGCATCCGGAGTTCAACCGCATCCCTGATCTGCAGGTTTTCCATTTGCCTGATTTCTGTGTTAAGAACCCCGATCTTCGCATCGATACCAGCTACCAACTCATTATTATATTTCATTTTGCTGGTCAGCAGTTTGTATAAAATGCCGTCACCATCGTGCAGCAGCACGAAATCATCCGGGTAGATGTTTTTATAAACGATCATCGCAAAAAGCTTGTCCTGCGGCAGCGCCTTGTCCAGCAGTTCGCGATAGAGGTGGTATTCGTTGGTGATATTGTACAAAAGCCGCATGTCGTCGATGAATAAAGCAACGTCGTCGATCAGCTGGGTGGATAGCGGGTACTTGTTATCCGCAACGATCTTCGCCAACTTGTCATTCGAGTTGGAACTGTTGATCACCGGGATCACCGGGATGATAAAATCGAAGAACTTGGTCCGGTCCTTGTCCTGGAACATTTCATCCCTGACGGCATAGATAAAAACAACGGTCTGTTTTACTTTTTTGGAATTGTTGATCAGCAGGTTCAGCTCCCGGAGTTTGGTGAAGATCTCCGCCTGCCGGAAACGGTCCAGGTCCTCGATCAGGACGACCGAATAACCCGTCACTTCAAAGAAGTATAAAATTTCATCCAGGTGATTGTTCAGGATCGACTTGCTGATCCCCTCGTCGATCTCAATTTCCGCTTCCTTGATTTTAAATTTGTTGATCCGGATGCCGAAGATCAAGCGGATCGAACGGAACGTGAGCATCGAAACCGAAACCAGGAAAACCACTAAGGATATCCAGTGCAGCAGCAGGGACAGCCAGTGTGGAAAGGCGGCTTCCAGCATGGCTTCGACCTGCTCCGGGAAGAAAAGATTAAACCCGAACAATAAGCTTAACAGGATCACGGCGGTAGTCCATAGTCGTTCTTTGCGGTTAAAGCTGCGTATTTTCTTAAAACGGGAATCCGGGATTTTACGGTCTTCTTCGTGGTAAAAGATTTGCTGCAGGATGCTGAACTCGATCAGCCGCACGAGGTCCTCCTGTTTTTTCCCGCCGGTCGGCTCCGGCTTTTTCTTATCGCCTTTGGCGGGTTCTTCCTTAAATGTCGCAAGGGATATTTCCAGGAAAACAAAGGCTTCATCCTTATTCTGGTCTTTGAAAGTCTGTAAAATGCTGCTTTTCCCGGAACCGTAAGGCCCTGTCAGCGCAATATTATGAATGCAGGCTTTGTCCCGGTTATCCAGGGCCCATTGCAGTGCCGTCACGTATTGCGTTACTTCTGCGTCTTTTATCGGCGAAAGTGAATGAAACGGTTGGAGCGGCGCTTTCTCCTCAACGGGCGGCTCCCAGCTTTTCACAACCTTATCCAGCCTGCGATGAAATGCTTTTATTAATCTTTGGAGTTTTGAATTCATGGGCGGGCGGTCAAAGGTCGGGTCAAATATCCTTTAAAGGGCTAAATTACATAAAATTACCAATTTTTCTTAAGCGTAGTGTTGCGCATACCGTCGCCCATTCAGGCGCTGTTCTGACGCCCGGCGTAAAGCGTAAGGGCGACTAGTGCCCTCAGAATCGCAATGATGAAATAAATACTGGTATCGTTGATAGGACTCGATTGTATTTCGGCTATAACCGAAAGTACGAAATTTTTAGTGTTCGTTTCCAGTGTCGTTTGGTAAGCGACAACGCTAACCTCATAAATATTGAATAAATCTCAATTTAATAAGGTACATTTCTTTATAATGATCAACTATACAACGAAATTCGGCAGGTACTTCTCCGCCTTTTATCAATTTTTCTTCTTCTTCAATTTTAAATGCCGCCCGTCGGCGGATTAGCACTTCTTTCTCATATGTATGGTTTGATAAGTCCCGGATGCCATCTAAAAATAATACTTGTGCACCTTCGGGGAGATCAATTTGTATGTAAGCAGGAATATAGTACCCGTTGCCATTGAAAAAGTGCATAATAACCTTTTTGTCCAATGATGTCGACATATAACCACGATCTAAGTAATTGCCGCACATCATGGTTGGTAACATTTCCAAATAATTGCATGCTCTGTGTACAGTCAACTTTTCATAGATGACATCGGTTTGGCATAACTCATCCAGATCCTCCAAATATTTTTCCATTGCCGGGGTTGCCAAATTGGCGCGCAAGAAATTGTTGACTTGAAAAGCGAATTCGGTAGGATTAACTTGAAAAGCCTCATCCAAATCTTTCGAGTTTAAGTTGTATGCGGAATTAGTGATATAAGCCTGAACTTTCCGGAGTTGAATTGGAGTCGCCATTTTAGTTTAAATATTTAAAAAATTCAACCGACCAAAAATCGGCAATAAATAATCTGGATTGAAAGCCTTTTCCTGAAAGATCAACCATCGGATCGGCCGGCATGATTAGCCATTCTTTATCCCACAATGCTTTTTGATATTCTTCTGGGTAATCACTCTGTAAATCAAAAAGGAATTGTTCCGCATTAATTAGAACGGCTTTGTGCAGATAGCCTTTCAAATGGTTACAGATATTACAGCGGACCAATCCACCTATAGGACTGACGAACGCAGCATCAGAGGTACACCGTCCATAATTGCACGAGTAACTGAAAGTGTAAACACCTTTACCGACTTTTTCGAGCTGGCCATCCGCAAAATTAGCGGTAAACAAAAAAGCTTCCGCATTCGACCGCATGGCTGGTTCAAACCTACGATTTGTGGCACCCCCAATAAAACTTAGGGCTATATCCCTGTTGGAACTGAAAGATAAGAATTGAGTAGTGTCATAAATGAACCTTTCTTGTGGATTTGTAAAATGGATGTGATTAGTAATGGTCGCCAACCAGCCGTATTTTTTATGGGGTTCCGGATCATCGCCGCTGTTATGTTGTTTAGTTAATAGACCATCTGAATAGTATCGTTCGGGTAGGGTCTTATTCCCACTGTTGACTCCACGGTAAAGTTCCATAATTGGTAAAGTTTTTTATTTAACGTTGATTGGTTTTGTCACTCGCTTCGCTAATTGTTTTGCCCTCCCCGCCAAGCGCGGGTGTGCAGCCAGGGCTTACAGAGGTGGGGCACTCGTGCTCCGCTGACAGGTAGCCCGCCGCGCTGCACCAACCCCAATAAGATTGCGTCTCAGAGGTCCCGTTGTTTATCCCCCTTTAAACACATTCCCCCCATGCCATTCTAAATTCGCCGGATCGGGATAATAACGGCGGTCGGCGGGGAGATTGATGGGTAGGCCGTTAAATTGTTTTAAACTGTAAGGGTGCCCGGCATTTTCAATTACCCCGGCAGAGACTTTTACGCGGTAGGCGGTATCAATGGTGATCAGTCCGCGGTCAAAAGCCCGGTGCAGATTAGGGCACAGGGCGATGCCGTTTTTGATGGTATCGTTATGGGTAAGGCTAAAGGGCACGATGTGGCAGGCGTCGATAAAGGTATGGCCATAGGTGGACTCCACATGCATTCCCGTAATGCAGCAGCTGTTGTTATACATTTTAGGCACCATTTTTTTAAACAGGCCGCCGCGTACAAATTGTTCGTCTTCGGTGATCACCTGCACATGTTTGTATTCCACTTCGGGTTCGCTTAGGATATAGCCTTTCAGGTCGTTGATATAGCCTTCGCCGGTTTGTTTGCTGCGCAGGTAAGCTGCTTTTTTATCCGGAAAATAGGTATCCAGCAAAACCGTTTTTATGAGGGTCAGGCTTAACGGATCCATAAAAAGCAGGAAAACCTCCGGCGCGAAATGTCCGTAATCCACCACCTGGGCGAGTGTTTTCGCGCTGGAGATATGGGCGTTCACCGGGCAGCCGGGTTTGGCTTTTAAATGCCAAAAGGGATGGCCGTTAAATTGATCGGTTTGCAAATAGTAAAATGGCTGGGTAAAATCGGCGGAGTGGGGCGTATGCACCAGCAGGCCCCAGTTTTCGAGGAAGGCGCCAACCAGGTCGGCATCAACGTAAACGTAGTTTTGGGTAAGGATGCCTTTTTCGATCAGGTCAATAAATGCCAGCAGCAATACGGGTTTATGCGGCGCCTTACCATATTTAGTGACGCCGCGTTTGAGCCGGGTGAGTTTATCGAGAAATTGATGGAGCAAAGACACGGTGGAAGGTACGGTATTTTTGGGTGTTGGGCAATGAGGAGTGTTTCTCCTTGGAGCAATGCCAATCCCAGGACAACGCAGGGTCCTCTGCGAGAGACACTGCTGCGACGGGGAAGACGCGGTATTTTTAGGGGTTTGGGCAATGAGGGCGCGTTTCTCCTTGGAGCAATGCCAATCCCAGGACGACGCAGGGTCCTCTGCGAGAGACCCTGCTGGGACGGGGGCGGGAAACTTTGGGTGCCACTTCTTGCGATTTTGTGGGTTAACTTAAAGCTGCGAGAGACCCTGCCGGGACGGGGAAATACAAAGAGTTGATCTGTCGTTCCAAAGTACGCGTACTCCAGTTTTGCCCGGCAGCTTCATTCATATAATATTTGCGGGCCTCGTCATTTTCAACGCGCATCAACAGGCGGTAGTGCGTCCAGATCAATTCCCGACGCAGGGCGTCACGAATTGGAAATACAGAATTGTCATCCTCCAATTTCCTACGCACTGCGTCGGATTTCTTATCGTTATCTGGATCGTCAGTTGGGCGTTCAGTTTTTGGCGCTAAATTGTCATTTTCCAATTTCCGATGCACTGCGTAGGAAATTGCTTCATCAGAAAATACAAGGTAAAATTTCCTGAAGTTTTCAAGGTTCACCGCAGAAAACCCCTGCCCGAAATCAGGTGATGTCGGCGAAAACGCACGGTCCTCTGCGAGTTTAAGTTAACCCATAAATCGCCTATGCAAATTACAGAATTTTGCCAGGAGGTACTAAGGGATACATCAGCCTGTATCAAGTTTTCAACTTACACCCATTACGTTACCGACCGACCCGTTAGGGTCAAATATCGGTAGAAACATGCCAACGAAAAAGACCCGTGCCGTAGGTACGGAACACAGCATGCATTGGCGCAAATACCTCATGGTCAGTTGCTTACCTACGGAACGCTAATTTATTTCTATTTATTTCTTCTACCGATATTTTGCACCTACGGCGCAATGTGGCGCAGCCTTTTGTGACACGATGCGTGCCTTCAACAAACTTTAATTGGGGGTGAACCTAAATGTGCGAGAGACCTTCCTGGGACGCGGGAAAGATCGGCATTAATTTCCCTTAAACGCATTCCCCCCATGCCATTCCCTCCGAAGGAGTCCTACGGCCAAATTTGCCGGATCGGGGTAATAGCGGCGGTCGGCGGGGAGATTGATGGGTAGGCCATTAAATTGTTTTAAGCTGTATGGATGCCCGGCATTTTCAATTACGCCGGCAGAGACCTAAGCGCCTAAATCCTAAATCTTCCCCGGATCTCCCAGCGGGTTTTCGGCCTGTTTGAAAAGGGCCGCCTCGGTTGCTGAAACCGGGTGGGTGGCGTTCCTGCCGGGCACCGGCGTGTTCATCCGGTCGGTTTCGGGTTGAATAGCGATATTAGCCGGTTTTGATTTTTTGCGTTTCTTCATCACATCAGAATTTGAACACGTGGTGTATGTAATACTACAGCCTTACCATTGATATGTTTCACTGAATTTTTTCCGTCCGCCTGAACCAAATTCCGGTAAGCTTGTTATTCCTCAAAAAAAAACCAAATGAAAAACCCATTTATAAGAGAAGAAAGGTACACCGGCCTTTGGGCGACCGGATTTGTGACAGGCTTGCTTTCGGCAGGCACCGTTGCCTGGATATTTTACCTTGAATTGGCCCGGCGGCGAAGGGAGGCTGCAGAATTTGCCCGGTACCGGCACGACCATGCATTTGATTACATGAAGCCAAAGCCGGCTAAGCATCCCCAATCCGACATTGATGACCTGGAAAGTTTAGTGCACAGTGACCAGGAAGGGGAGCTGAACGAAAAGTAGGTAAGCTTTCTTAAGGGTCGCCAGCATTTGGATGCACTGGCTTATGGTCATCATTAAGGGCGTCGACCCCAAAAAACATAGCATCAACCTCGTAAAAGAACACACCTGCCCCGATCGCTACAATCGCTAACAGCAATCATAATTAGCTGTAGATCAATATGTTTTTGCGTTAGGCGTGTTGCCGGAGGGCTAAGGGTTAAAGCAAAATAATACCCGGCATAAAGTTGAAATCCTTTAGGTTGAGGTAAACAACGGTACCTGATGGACCACTGCGGAAGCACCAATTATAGCATCCGGAATTTGAAGATTATGGCTTAACTTGAATTTTTCGACAAAAATTGCAGCTTGCTGCGAGGCGGTATTATCGATCTCCACGACATCAAAATACCGGATGTTCCTTTTTATGCGGGCTAGTTCAACTTTATTACGGGCTCCCTGGTATAATTCCATTAAAGTAACCACCGACAGCCCGATTTGCTGTAGGCCTATTTCTTCCATTCGGCTAATGGTGTCATGCCGACCGTTAAACGCATGGATAAAGATGTTTGTGTCACACAAAACCATATATCAGGCGCCGCGTTTCCTTTGCCAGGCAGCCTGGCGGATTTTTTCGATAGATTGCGGCTGACTTTCCCATATCCCAAAAAGACCCTTGGGGTCGATCTTCTTATCTCCTTTTTTTATAGATAACGCGCTTCCTTCAACCGGCACAATTTTCACGGCATTAATATTAAAAGTCTTTAACAGGATGGATAATTTTTCCATCTCGCTCTTACTGTCAATTTCGATAGTTATGCGCATACTAAAAATTGAAAATTTGCACCATTGCGCTATCAAAGTTAGCAATTAAACATCGAAAGTAAAATACAAGTGTATACCTACCCTCCACTGGCCACGAACCATGATCTATCAACGTTAAACGGCTGTCCTTACTACTGTCACTGCCCTTATCTCCGGCCATGAACCATGAGCAATGAACCATGGACAATGCTACTACTACTGCCACTGCCACTGCCACTGCCACCTTTCCCCTTTCACCTTTCACCTCAAAAACCTATCTTAGCCCTCCCAACGCCACCATTGCAATGAAAACGTTTAACTGTTTATCGGCAGCTGTTTTACTTTGCAGCTTTGCCTGTGCTCAACAAATGAATACGAAATTGATTTACCCTGCAACCAAAAAGGTTGATACCACCAACACTTATTTCGGCACCGATGTGCCCGATCCCTACCGCTGGCTGGAAGATGACCGCTCGGCGGAGACAAAGGCCTGGGTGGTTGCCGAAAACAAGGTGACCCAGGGTTACCTGTCGCAGATCCCCTACCGCGACGCGATCTATACCCGCCTGAAACAATTGTGGAACTACGAGAAGTACAGTGCGCCATTTAAAGAAGGCAGATATACCTATTTTTATAAGAACGACGGCTTGCAGGCGCAGGCGGTATTATGGCGCCAGGTTGGCGATGGTGCGCCGGAAGTGTTCCTGGATCCGAATAAATTCTCGGCGGACGGCACTACCTCCCTGCAGGGCATCGACTTTACCAAAGACGGCTCCATGGCGGCTTACCAGCTCTCCGAAGGCGGCAGCGACTGGCGGAAAGTGATCGTGATAAATACGGCCGACAAGGCGCAGATCGGCGATACGCTGCGGGACATTAAGTTTAGCGGCATCGCCTGGCGCGGTAACGGGGGCTTTTACTATTCGAGCTATGACAAGCCCAAGACCGGCTCGCAGCTTTCGGGCATGACGCAGTTTCACAAGCTATATTACCATAAGCTCGGTACCGCACAAAGCACCGACCAGCTGATCTTTGGCGGGGAAGCGACACAGCGCCGGTATATCGGCGCCTACTTAACTGAAGACGAGCGCTTCCTGGTGATCACGGCCGCCAATACCACCACCGGGAATGAGTTGTATATACAGGACCTTAGCCTGCCCAACAGCCAGATCGTTAAGGTGGTGGACAATTTCGACAACGAACATTCGGTGCTCGACAATGTGGGCAGCAAGCTTTACATCATCACCAATCTTTACTCGCCCAACTACAAGATCGTTACGGTTGATGCATCGGATCCCCGGCCTACGCACTGGAAGGATTTTATCCCAACCACGCATGACGTGCTTACCGCATCCACCGGCGGCGGCAAAATTTTTGCCGAATATTTGAAAGACGCCACCTCATTTGTGCAGCAGTACAGCATGGAAGGCAAGCTGGAACGGACCATAACCCTGCCTGGCCTGGGCACCGCTTCGGGCTTTGGAACCAAACACGAGGAAAAGGAGACGTATTACACCTTTACCAATTATGTGTACCCGCCAACCATATTTAAGCTGGATATCGCCACGGGTGTTTCAACGGTTTACAAAAAGCCGAACGTCCAGTTCGATCCAACGCTTTATGAAAGCACCCAGGTATTTTATAAATCGAAGGACGGAACCAAAATCCCCATGATCATTACCTATAAAAAGGGGACGGTAATGAACGGCAAAAATCCCTTGCTGCTGTACGCCTATGGCGGGTTCAATATCAGCCTTACGCCGGCATTCAGCACCAGTAACATCATCCTGCTGGAACATGGGGGAATATACGCGGTTCCCAACCTGCGCGGCGGCGGGGAATACGGCGAGAAATGGCACAAAGCGGGCATAAAAATGAAGAAGCAGAACGTTTTCGACGATTTTATCGCCGCAGCGGAATACCTCATTAAACACAAATACACGTCGAAAGATTACCTGGCGATCTCAGGCGGATCGAATGGCGGCCTCCTGATTGGCGCGGTAATGACCCAGCGGCCCGACCTGTGCCAGGTTGCATTGCCTGCCGTGGGCGTAATGGACATGCTCCGTTATAATAAATTTACGGCCGGCGCAGGCTGGAGCTACGACTACGGCACCGCGGAAGATTCGAAGGAGATGTTTGAGTATTTGTATAAATACTCACCCTATCATGCCCTGAAGCCCGCCGATTACCCAGCCACAATGGTCACTACCGCCGACCATGACGACCGGGTGGTGCCGGCGCATTCGTTTAAATTTGCGGCACGTTTACAGGAGTACCAGCAAGGCCCTGCGCCGGTATTGATACGCATTGAAACAAAAGCCGGGCACGGGGCAGGGCAAAGCACGGAGCAGGTGATCAGCGGGCAGGCGGATAAGTGGGCGTTTATGTTTAGGAATATGGGGTTGGTGTTTTAGGGGGGAGTCCGGAAGTCCGGAAGCAAAAAGCAGAAAGCAGAAAGTCCAAAGCTGAAAGCTGTCAAAGACTTAGTTTTGAAAGCTTCGTAAGTCTCTGATGGATGTGACAGCCGCGTTCAAGAGCCTACTTCGACGGCCTTTTCATCTTCGCCGTATACAATACGTAATCGTTGCTCAGCATGGAGACGTTCCAGCCGGTGTAGCCGGGGAATGATTTCATGATCATTTTCTCCTTCGGGCCGTTATAGGTTTCGGGGAGGATGATATAAAGCGGGCCACCAAAACCGTCGTAGTTATAATCATCGGTATCAATGCTTAAATTATCGCCGATCTGCGGCAAAGTGATCAGCCGGTTGTGTTGGATCTCGAGACCGGTATCGTTATTGATAAAAACAAAAACCGCGTTCCTGTTTGCATCGTCCAACTGCATTACCTTGTTAAGGGATGCCTGGTCGATGCCTGGCTGGGAAATCCCGGTGACGCCATGGGCGGAAACCGTGTGGTTGAGATAAAAGCCTTTAACGATATACTGAACAGAGACCACCGCAATGCCCGCCCAGATGAGCGCAAAAACAAGCTTATAGCTGGGCCGGGCGCCCGAAAGCAGCGTAAGCAGGCCGGGCAGGATCAAGATGCCAAGAATGCGAAAGTGCCTGGCCTCGTATGAAATATCCAACTGCCGCATGTACGAAAAGCTGAAAAATAGAAAAGCAGTTGCGTAAAAAACCAGTACAAAAAGCCGGTAAGTTTTATTCGGGACCAAACGCACAATCACAAGAATAACCACCAGGCTAAGGATCATCGCAAGCAGCAAGATCAGCAGGCTCATGGACGGCGAAAAAACCCGTGGACCAAAATGATAGATGAGGCCGTGCGCCAGGTCGTCGATGGAAAAGGCCGACAGCACCGGCGAGGCCAGGGGAAAGCTGAATGTTTCGGCCGTGATATTCAAGCCATGGGCAGCGTTTGCAGGACTTTGGCCTTTTGAGAGAAAAACAACATAGATCAGGGCGAGCGACAGAATTGCCGGGATGCCTATCCATAATCCGTTTTTAAACCAGGTACCGCTTTTTGCGTTGGATATTCGTATCCAGAGGCAAAACAAACCCGCGCCATACATCCAGATAAACGACGACTTAAAGAAAAATCCCAGCCAGCCGGTCAGCAGGACAAATAAGACGAGTTTTATCCCTGGCTTGTCCAGCGACGCACAACCGTATAAAAACCACCCGACAAACGAAAAGAGCAATATTTCGCCGCCGTTGTAGTACACAAAGGGCACAAAAAATGCAACCTGGAAAAAGATGAATAAAATAGTGAGCGCACATATTAGGTTGCTGAAACCCAATTTTTTAAAAAAACAATAAAGCCCTGCAAGGCCTGAAACTGTAGCCAGGAAAACGGCTATCGCTATCCCCTGGCCGAGGTTTAAACCAAAGATCAACTTAAAAAACCAGGGTTCGAGGTATTGCCCCGGCGACCACCAGGTGAGAAACTCGGTGTAATCCTGTGATATGTCAGACTGGTCGGGCGCTACGATATTATTAAAGCCGCCACCGAGGTGCATGCTGCGCAATACCTGGAAACCGTTGGCCGGGTCGGGAAAAAGTGCCGGGGGAATGAAGATCAGGGTAATACCTATCACCAGCACGGCTGCACCTATAAAAAAGAGAATGAAACTTGCTAATTTGTCGTTTTTGGTCATTGTTAAAAAGCCAATCAGGCGGAATCTGCTATATAAACAAGTTATTTTGGCGAAACATCATTCGCAGCTTCTTCCGGACTACCCAATCACCCGGTCACGTACCTTAACAGCTGGGTTTCCCTGGTAAACGCTATACGGTCCGAGGTCGGCGGTTGCTACGGAACCGCTGGTTAAAACAGCGTGTGACGCTGCGGTTATACCAGGGTTAACAATGGCGCCTGTCCCTATCCAAACCCCATCCTCCAAACGGAAACCCGAAACAATCAAATCGAAAGTGACTTTTTTATAATTGTGGTTGCCTGTCAATAATATCGCCCCCTGCGAAAGGCAAACATTGCTGCCGATGCTTACCGGTAAAAGACAATCGATCCAAACGTTCTCGCCGATCCAGGTGTTATTCCCGATGTTGAGATGCCATGCGTACTTGATGTTTACACCCGGTTTTACCGTTACCCCCTCCCCTATTTTAGCGCCGAAGGCCCGCAGCAAAAACACCTTAAACTTGTTTGATGGAAGAAGGCTGGTTTTAAAAAAAAGGGCGTTGACGTAAAACCACAAAATCCTTTTTACGGCAGTTCCACCGGGGTGAAAAGGGGTATTGTCATAAGCGGAAAGATCGGTTTGCCGTATCTTTTTTACTTGCGGGGTCATCATGGCTGGGGCAAAAATACAACGTAAACACAAAAACGCGTAAAGTAATGCACATAATATCGGGCCTGCGCCCGAATCAAATATGAATTTATATATTTTTGAAATAAAATCGCATATCAAATTCTCGTGCAGGAATTAAAAATCTCTTTAATTACGGTTACTTTCAATGCTGAAAAGACGATTGAACGCTGCATTCAGTCCGTTATCAATCAAAGCTATCCGAATGTGGAGTACATCGTTATTGATGGCAATTCAAGCGATAAAACCAGCCAGGTCATCAGCAAGTATCGCAGCCACATACAGGCTTTTATATCCGAACCGGACCGGGGGGTTTACGATGCCATGAACAAAGGCATAAAAATTGCAACGGGAGATATTATCGGAATGTTAAATTCCGATGACTTTTTTGCAGACGACGATATATTATTGAGTGTAGCGGAAGCTTTTAAGCAGCATTCCATCCGGATTCTCTACGGCGATCTCGACTACGTAAATGCGGCGGGCAAGATCATCCGCAAATGGAGATCGGGAAATTACGCCAAAAGTGCGTTTAACCGGGGATGGATGCCTCCGCACCCTACCTTTTATTGCAAAAAAGAGTTGTTTTATGAATATGGCTTTTATAGCCTCGATTATGGTACTGCGGCGGATTATGAGTTAATGTCAAGATTTATGTTCAAAAACAGCATTAGTGCATTTTACCTTCCGCGTGTAATGGTAAAAATGGAACTCGGCGGGGAGAGTAACAAAAGTTTAACTAATCGCGTAAAAGCCTCATTGAATGACCTTAGGGCGATGAAAACCAATGGCATCAGAGTTCCGTGGATCGTTATGTTCTTTAAACCGCTGAGAAAAATACCTCAATATTTTTAACGAAATGTTAGTAATGTTGAAATGTTTATAATATATTTGAAGTTAAACTGGTAAATAATTGTTAATTGCTTTGATTTTTTAAGTTATTGGCAAATATATGCCACCTAATGATTAAAACTAGATGATTGAATTTCTACGAAATTACACGATCGTGTATTATTTATTTATTATCATTATTTCGTTTCTTATTACGTTTTTCGCTATTCCGTCTATTTTACACGTAGCCCGATTTCGCCACTTGTACGATGACCTGGGGCATTTCAGAAAAACGCATGACCATGGCATCCCGAGATTAGGCGGCGTTGCAATCTTTGTCGGCTTTACCATCACTTCGTTGCTCTTCTGCATGACTGACAGGTCATTACCGATCAACTACATGCTCGCTGCCTGCATCATTTTGTTTGCAATGGGGCTGAAAGACGATCTTTCGGGCGTTAACTCAAGCACAAAATTTACCATCCAGCTGGTTGTTTGTTTCATCCTTGTAGTGGTAGGCAATATCCGGCTCACCAGCATGTACGGAGTTTTTGGCATACACGACCTTCCTTATTTTTTAAGCGCAGGAGTATCTATCCTGCTGATCCTGATGATCGTGAATGCCTTTAACCTGATCGATGGCATAGATGGCTTAGCCGGAACCACCGGGGTGATTGTAAATGGCACATTTGCAATTTTATTTATTTCTATCAATCAATATGAGTTAGCCGCAATTTCTTTGGCTATGGCGGGTGCTATAATCGGCTTTTTAAAGTATAATTTAACGCCGGCAAAGATTTTTATGGGCGATACCGGTTCTTTACTGATAGGTTTAATTTCGGCTATAATGGCTATCAAATTTATGGAAGTAAGTAAGACAGCTGCCCATTCCACATCATGGATGTACTCGGTGCCCGCTATGACATTTGCCATTTTGATCGGTCCGTTGTTTGATACTGCCCGGGTTTTCATCATTCGCATCATCAACGGGGTTTCTCCATTCAATGCCGACCGTAACCATATGCATCACCGCATGTTGAAGCTTGGCTTTAACCACCTGCAAACCACAGCTATATTAACCAGCATTAATGTTATTTCCATCCTGACCGTGATATTATTCAAAAGCTATGGCAATTCTGCCCTTATCCTTTTGATATTAGGTGTTTCCCTGCTGTTTAACTGGACAATTACGTTTTTGATCCGGTCGAAAGAGCGTTCAACCCTTGCTTTGCGCAACTTGTTTGTGTAGTCATCACAGCTGTTCGGAAGATCGAATATCGTTGTATACGGAATCCCCATCGGTACTTTTTCTTGAAAAATATTAGCTGTCCCCGTCCGCAGAAGAGCTTCGGAAAAAAACCGGGGAAAACCGGTCTCCAATTATGTTGGGGATGAAGTGGGCAGGGCATAGCAACTTTTCGCATACAGGGTAACGAAGCGACAGGGTTAAGCCGGCGAAAGAAGTTGCAGCCCAAGGTTTTTTCCGGTTTGCGGGCAAAGGCCTGCAGCGAAAAGAAGCATTTCTTCGGTCCCGATAGCTATCGGGATGATCTTTTGGTTACTTTTGGATCAAGCCAAAAGTAACAGCCTCCGCGGTCCCGATAGCTATCGGGAAGCGGGGGCGTCATTTTGCAAACGAATACACATTGTGGCGAGCACACACGAATGGTTTATGGATGGAGCAACCCTCTCTTCGTGGAGTTTTTACGATGATGTATTTCTTCCGAACACACATGGTGTAGTCATTCACTAATTCTTTTTTAAGCTGCTGGACAACGCCTTGTGGCGTGTCCAATTCAAATTGAATATTCCCGATTCTTATTTAGCTTTGCCGGATTATAAAACCATCCGATGAGAGTTGCAATAAACGGGTTTGGGCGGATAGGCCGCATTTTTTTAAGAAATATTTTGGGCCGGAATGGTATAACGGTGGTTGCCATCAACGACTTGACGGATACCAAAACACTCGCGCACCTTTTTAAATATGATTCGGTTCATCGCGGGTTTAAAGGCGACGTAACCTATGACGACGACCACCTGGTCATCAACGGCCAGGCGATAAAAGTATTTTCAGAAAAAGACCCTTCGGCGTTGCCCTGGAAGGAATATTCCATAGACCTTGTACTCGAAGCCACCGGGAAATTTATTTCTCAAAAAGGGGCGCAAATGCATCTTTTGGCAGGTGCAAGGCAAGTAATAATCAGCGCGCCATCTCCCGATAAAAATATTCCGACAATTGTTTTGGGGGTAAATGATGGGGCTATCAACCTTCGCTCGCCCATCCTGTCAAACGCCTCCTGCACTACCAACAACGTTGCGCCGATGGTGAAGATACTCGATGATAACTGGGGAATAGCCGACGGCTACATCACCACGGTACATTCAATGACGGGCGATCAAAACCTGCACGATGCCCCGCATAAGGACCTGCGGCGTGCGCGTGCGGCCTCCGGCTCTATTATACCTACCACAACGGGGGCGGCAAAGGCGATAACCAATATTTTCCCGCATTTAAGCGGCCTGCTTGGCGGGGCGGGCATCCGGGTCCCTGTTTTGAACGGCTCGCTGACCGATTTCACCTGCAGCTTAAAAAAGCCTGCCACGGTAAACGAGATCAATTTGGCCTTTAAGCTGGCGGCCGATGGCGAAATGAAACACATCCTGGAATATACTGAAGACCCCATAGTTTCCACAGATATTTTAGGCAATACGCATAGCTGCATTTTTGATGCGCAGCTAACTTCGGTTGTTGGGGGGCTGGTAAAAGTGGTTGGCTGGTACGATAATGAGATGGGGTATTCGAGCCGGCTGGCTGACCTGGTTGAAAAGATCGCTTTGTTATAGCCGGAATCCGGGGATGACTTTTTTACCGGATGTTTTTCCTGTGTCTTCGACGCAGAATTACTTCGAATAAACCAAGCTGGCAGAAGACGAAGTGGGCCGGTAGTTTTTTTGTTCGTAATAACAGTAGGAACTAAAACGGATGGTATCGGTTGTTTTGGCTGCAAATAACGCCTGCTCGCTCACAGCATCCTGCGCCGACGAATAGTTTTTTGAAAAAGTGAAGGGGCGGTGTACATTGATCTTAACCATTTTTTGGTTATTGATGACGGTATCGGTTATTGTTTTTTCAATCACATTGTTTAAATTGTCGTCCACCCAGTCAAATGTGGTATTGCCGGCTTCGGCAACGGTGGTGTAATCAAAACCCGCCAGCATCGTGTGGCTGAAATCTTCGAGCAGGTGTACAGCCGATGTTTTTTGATACCCTTCGCTGGTTAGCACCAGGTTTACATTTTCGTTAAAAACCATTGTGAGTTTTGTGCCCGCAACGCTTAATTTTACAGCCTGTGGCTTTATGATAAATCCGGCCATATGGATCGAATCGTCATGCGTTAATTTGGGTGTGGTGTCGGGCGGGGTTGTTGAAGTACCTCCTGTAATTATTTTTGTTGAATCGGCCGTAGTTGTTTTCTTGCTGTTTTGCGGCGAGACATCACTGTTTTTGCTGCATGCAGCTAAAAGGAACACCAGGGCTATGATGATATATAGTTTCATAATCGGGCAATGTAGATTTTAATTATTGTGCAAACTTTGTGCTGTTTTTACGATAATTATGAAAACAGGTTTGGTTTAGCTGTCGGATAAGTTAAAATGGTAAAGAATGAGTAATTTTTGGGTTGATTAATAATTAAATACCGGTTGTGTCTGGGGAATTTGCTGCTCAAGATGTAAAATAATAACTACTAAGTGTAAAGATGACCAGGTTTATTGAAGTTGAAGAAACGCTACCCATCAGAAGTCACGTTTTAAGGGAAGGGCGGTTAAGTCCCGAAGAGTCCCGTTTCGACACCGATAAATTGCCTGGCGCTTTCCACCTTGGATTTTATGAGGATAATGAATTGGCCTGCATTGCCTCCTTTCATCCGCAAAGTTTTGGAACCTATCCCGGTACGGGGTACCAACTGCGAGGGATGGCCACCATTGAAAAATACCGGGCCCGTGGATTTGGGAACCGGTTGCTTACTTTCGGGATTGTTTACCTCAAAGGCCAGGGCGTAAATTATTTGTGGTGCAACGCCCGTAAAAAAGCTTTGCCTTTTTACTTAAATGTCGGGTTCGAAGTTATCTCCACGGAGTTTGAACTGCCGTGGATTGGCCCGCATTTTACGCTCTATCTGAAAATAAGCTGATAAATGCTTGTCGCCGGGCGGCATTTTAATTTTGAGGTTCGGAATTCAGAAATATTTGCTGAATTTGGCATCCGCAAATCCAACAGGAATAATCACTATGAAAACAATTGATCAGATCAGCTTTGCCGGGAAGAAAGCTTTGGTAAGGGTTGATTTTAACGTCCCGCTCGATAAGGACTATAACATCACCGATGATAATCGCATGACGGCAGCGTTGCCGACTATTAATAAAATCTTAAAGGACGGCGGGGCAGTTATCCTGATGTCGCACCTGGGGCGTCCGAAGGGCGGGCCGGAGGATAAGTTTTCTTTAAAACATTTGGTACCGCACCTGTCGGATCTGCTTGGCCAGCAAGTGGAATTCGCCGACGACTGTATCGGCCCGGAAGCGGTTGAAAAGGCCGGGGCTCTACAAAGCGGCGAAGTGCTTTTGCTGGAGAATCTCCGTTTTTATAAAGAAGAAGAAAAAGGGGATGTTGGTTTTGCCGAGAAACTATCCAAACTTGGCGACATCTATGTGAATGACGCATTCGGCACTGCGCACCGGGCGCATGCATCAACGGCCGTCATCGCGCAATTTTTCCCTAACGCGAAATATTTTGGCTACCTGATGGCTGCTGAACTGGCGAATGCCGAAAAGGTTTTGAATGGCGCTGTGCGGCCATTTACTGCTATAATGGGTGGCGCAAAGGTATCCGATAAGATAGAACTGATCGAGCGCTTGCTCGATAAGGTTGACAGCCTGATCATAGGCGGCGGGATGGCTTACACCTTTGCAAAGGCGCAGGGAGGCAAAATCGGCAAATCGCTGGTTGAGGAAGATAAGCTTGGCCTGGCATTGGAACTGATCGATAAGGCGAAAAGCAAAGGGGTAAACCTACTGCTGCCCACAGATTCCATTGTTGCCGACAATTTTTCCAATGATGCGAACACCGGCATCGCACAAAATAATGCTATCGAAGACGGATGGATGGGCCTTGATATCGGCCCTGATTCCATTGCCGAGTTCAGCAAAGTGGTTGAGGGTTCAAAAACCATTTTATGGAACGGACCGATGGGCGTTTTCGAAATGGAGAAGTTCGAAAAAGGCACCAAAGCGATCGCTGATGCTGTGGTGAAAGCAACCGAAAATGGGGCATTCAGCCTGATTGGCGGCGGCGACTCGGCGGCGGCGGTTGCCAAATTTAACCTTACTGACGACGTGAGCTATGTATCAACCGGTGGTGGCGCCCTGCTGGAATATATGGAAGGAAAAGAACTGCCGGGGGTGAAGGCCATTAACGATTGATCAGCTTTTTTTTCACAATTTAAAGCCAGCCCGCGTGCAGGCTCAAGCTAAATCAATTGTAACGAATTCACGACGACAATCTGGCCGGTTGTCGTTTTTGTTTTATTTGTTATTTTTAGAAACTTTTTAATTTTTTTTATGAAGAAACTCAACTTTTTAGTTTTTGGTTTTATCCTTTGTGCTTTTACTTCTTTCGCACAGCCGGGACAGGGAAATGGCTCAGATGCCGCTTATGTGAAGGCAAACTATACCAAATACGAATACCAGGTACCGATGCGCGATGGGGCGAAGCTTTTTACTTCGGTTTATGTGCCAAAGGATACCTCCAAAAAATACCCCATTATGATGGACCGCACACCTTATAGCGTGGCGCCATATGGCCTGGATAAGTACAAACCAAGCCTGGGGCCTTCGCAATTATTTCTGCAAGATGGCTATATTTTTGTTTACCAGGATGTGCGCGGCCGCTGGATGAGCGAAGGGATTTTCCGGGAGATGACGCCGGAACTGGAAGATCACAAAACCAGCAAAGACGTAGATGAGGGGACCGACACCTACGATACCATCGACTGGCTGATCAAAAACCTGCCGAACAATACCGGAAAAGTGGGTGTATGGGGGATCTCTTATCCGGGCTTTTTTACCACTACTTCGTTGCTGAGCCGTCACCCGGCATTGGTTGCCGCATCACCGCAGGCGCCCATGTCAGACCTTTACCGCGATGATGCCTTTCATAACGGCGCTTTTATGCTGGTGGCCAACTTTGGCTTTTACCCGTTCTTTACCAACCGGCAGGACGGCAAACCTACCCAGGCCCGGGGTGGCTCGTTTAATTACGGAACAGAAGACGGCTATGAATTTTACCTTAAATTAGGCTCGGTCAAACATAGTAACGATAAGCAATGGTATGCGGATACCGTCCGCCTTTGGAATGAGATGCTGGACCACCCCAACTACGACCAGCACTGGCGCGACCGCAATGTTTTGCCGCACCTGCACGATATAAAAACGGCGACGCTGGTTACCGGCGGCTGGTATGATGCCGAGGATTTGTATGGCGCAATCAATACTTACAAAACCCTAATTAAAGATAATCCGTCAACCCCCATATATTTTACGATGGGACCATGGGTACATGGCGGCTGGGCACGCGGGCCGGGCGACCACCTCGGTGACATAGATTTCGGCGCCGCGACGGGGGCTTACTACCGCGAAAAGATAGAATTTGCGTTTTTCAGTCATTATTTAAAGGGTACGGGCGACGATATTCCCAAGGTGTCGACCTTCGAGACGGGGACGAACCAATGGAAAACCTATAACACCTGGCCGCCAAAAGATGCGGAAGAGAAAAAGCTGTATTTTTTACCCGGCGGAAAATTATCATTCGAGGCACCAAAAGCCGAAGCATCTTCTGACGAATTTACGTCGGATCCAAATAAGCCGGTACCTTTCATCGCTTCTACGGATATGGATATGAAGCGGGAATACATGACTGCTGACCAACGCTTCGCGGAAAGCCGGCCTGATGTGCTTACCTACCAAACCGATGTGCTGGACCATGATATTACGCTGGCAGGTAACATTTGGGCAAACCTGAAAGTATCAACCACCGGCACCGACGCTGATTGGGTGGTTAAGGTGATAGATGTTTACCCGGACACGGCCAAAAACAGCAAATTTACCGGGCAAGGTGTGTACATGTCGCATTATGAACAGATGGTGCGCAGCGAGTCAATGCGCGGCAAATTCCGCACGGGATTTGATAAGCCCGAGCCTTTTGTACCGGGAAAGGTAAGCCCGGTGAATTTTGAACTACAGGATGTGCTGCATACCTTTAAAAAAGGTCATCGCATTATGGTGCAGGTACAGAGCAGCTGGTTCCCGCTAATCGATCGCAATCCCCAGGTGTTTGAGGACATCATGAAGGCAAACGACGGTGATTTCCGTAAAGCGGTTAACAAGGTTTATACTTCGAAAGAAAATCCGAGCTTTTTGAAGGTAAGGGTGATGCCGTAGGGGACAGTTGGCAGTTAGAAGCGGGCGGTTGGCAGTTTTTTGGCCAATTGCTAAATAAAACTGCAAACTGCCCTCACTTCACTACCGGGAACGCCGCTATCCGTACCTTCGTAAACCCATAAGGTATCAACGTAAAATGCGCAAGCGTGTCACTTACCGCGCCCATATATAACCCATCCCGGTCGGTAACAGGCTGGTTCGCTACACCGTCACTCAATTTCCAACTCGGGATTTGCCGGCCTTCGGCGGTGATTTCAATCGGGGCATGGGCTTCGTTCCATATAAACCCGCCGCCGACCGGTTTTTCCCTTACCTGCAGGTTTTTTGACGGCCCGGCCATAAAAGTCTCCGAAAGGCCGTAATTCCAGTTTTCAGTTGGGTAGACGCTGTAATAATCCCCTTCCTGTTCGTCGTTTCCTTTTTCCCATCTTTCACCGAGCTTCAGCGCATAAACCAACGGCCCGCGCTCAACCGCGCGGGAATTACGGCCCCAACCGGATGTGGTGACCTGCATAGGAAGCTTTAGCATCATTTGGTCGCCGTTGGTCCAAAGCCTGTTAATGGTCACTAATTCACCCCCTTTGCCTGAACGGAATGCTTTGCCATTAATCGTGATTGCAGCGTCCTTGCACCACGAAGGGATGCGGAGTTGCCACCCAAACTGCACACTGCTTTTTGTCGACACTGCAAAGTGGATCGCGTCATTGAAGGGATAATCGGTCGATTCTTTAATGGTCACAACGGTATTGGTTCTGCCGACCCCAGTTTCCAGTGTATTTGGCCCATATACCAATGACGCCAGCCCGTTATCCCGCATTTTGTACCAAAGATGCGTGGCAAATTTGGTCCAACCCTGGTGCATATTCGCCAGGCAGCAGGTATACCCGCTGCGCATACCCAGCACATTGTTCATCTGCCGCCCAAACGGCAGCGAAAAATCAAAAACGCCCCGCGCGATCTCCGGCTGGTTTACCACCTGGAAATATTGCTTGTTGTTGTAGTCGTCGGTGGTTTGCGCCGGCAGGGCATTAAAGGTGATCCGCTCCAAAGCGTCCATGTAACGGGTATCGCCTGTAATGGCTATGTCCTGTTCCAGGGAAAACATGGTTTCGACGATAGCGCATAGTTCGGTGCCTTGCGTGGGCAGGTTCCCATGCAGGTCCTCATCCGCCGAAAATGCCCCGTTGGGTAAACCGTCCAGCGTCATAATGTCGCTATACCCGGTTTTTAAAGCCCGCAGGTACGCCCTCTCGCCCGTCCGCTGGTAGTCCAGCGCCGGGACCTTCAATGCCATGGCAACGTTTACACCATGGCGGTGCATCCAGTCCGCGTCGTCCTGGTGGGCTGCGCCATTTATAGCCCAGTCGCGGCCGGCAAACCATTGGCTCCAGTGGTAACTTTGCGCCGCTAACTCATTTGCCAAAAGCAAAAGCGTTTTGTCGCCCGTCTTTTGGTAAAGCCATTGCGCTACCAATATATTTTCGCTGCCGCGTGATTCGGCCCAGTCGCTCCATTGGTTGATGGGGCAAATTTTGAGCGCCCTTAGTTCGTAATGAAAATAAGAAGTCATAAAGCGGATAACCCGCGGGTCGTTCTTAGCCGTATAATATTGCTGCAGCACTTTCAGCATCACCATTTTTGGCCACCAGTCTTCTCCCTTGCGGCAGCGCGCAAGGTCAGTCACCGCCCCGCTGTCCCGCTCGGCTTTGGTAATGGGTCCAAAATAGCCCGATGGACGCTGATGGCCCAACGCCCAGTTGATATAGGTTAAAACTTTTGCTTTGAGTGTTACATCGTTGAGGAGGTAAGCAAGGGGTACAGCTCCATCCAGCCAGTAAGGCGTTTCTTCCCATCCGTCGCCTTTACCACCCAGCCAGCCATTGTCATTTTTCAATTTCCGGTAAACTTCGTCCAGGTGGCCGGTACTTCCTTTTAGCATCGTTTCCAGCTGGTCCCGCAGCCACCCGTCCGGGCGTATCGCTCCCAGCGGCAGTTCGTCATATAAAGGCTTTACAAAATGTGCTGCTTTCTTCTTCGCCGAACGGTCCCCAGCCCTGAATGAAGACAAAGTGGACAGTACCAGCACCGAAAACACTAACTTTTTAAGCATACGGAATAAAATTGGCCCTTAAAGCTAACTATATAAATCAACATTTGTCGGCGTATCCCAGGTAAAATGCCTGGAAACATAATTTCATCCTCAAGCGCCAAACTAAAACAAATAACGCCTTCATTCATTTGTATAATGGCCATTTTACCGGCCATTCCCATATGGCCGATAAACCCTACCCTTTCTATATCAAAGCAACCGTTATTCTTATCGGGCTATTTTACCTTGTCAGCATATTAAGCGCCCTCAGCGGCATTCTTGTTCCCTTTGCTTTTGCCGTACTGTTTTCCATCCTGCTCAACCCATTATACAATCGCCTGCTGCGCTTTAAGCTGCCGCGACCGATAGCTGTGCTGCTGACCGTGCTGTTGGGTGTAGCCTTTACAACACTTGTGGTGTACCTCCTAAGCAGCCAGGTAGCACAGTTTGGGCAGTCGTTTCCTGTATTAAAGGTCAGGTTCGGGCAAATGACCGACAGCCTGGAGCATTGGATCAGGGGCCAGTTTGGCATATCTATTCAAAAGCAGCTCTTATTTATCAAAAACGCAGTCGACAGCAGCCAGGCGGCCATCGGCAGTGTATTGGGCACGCTGCTTGGCACCGTCAGCCTGTTGCTCATCATCCCGATTTATGTGTTTATGCTGTTGCTCTACAAAAACCTCATCATTAATTTTGTGTACGAAGTATTTTCCGAGGAGCACTCCAAAAATGTCGGCGCCATACTTGCGCAAACCAAATCCGCCATCCAAAGCTATATTGTCGGTCTGCTTATCGAAATGATCATTGTTTCCAGTCTCAATTCGCTGGCATTATTTATAATCGGGGTTAAATATGCACTGCTGTTGGGCGTAATTGGCGGGATCATCAATGTCCTCCCCTACATCGGCGGCTTTGTCGCCATTTTGTTGCCCGTGCTGATCGCTATGATTACACAGGGGGGATACTCGGCCCCGCTGGAAGTGATCGGATCGTACCTGCTGATCCAGTTCGTGGACAGTAATATAATTTTTCCCCGTTTCGTTTCCATTAAAGTGCAGATCAACGCATTGATATCACTGATCGCTGTCTTCCTGGGCAACGCCATGTGGGGTATTTACGGTATGTTTTTGATGCTGCCGATGGTAGCCGTCCTCAAAATTATTTTCGATCGTGTGGAGGAATTGAAACCCTGGGGAAAATTGCTTGGCGACGAGGTACCCGTTGTTCACATGGGGCAAGTATGGGGCAGGCGCGGGAGGAAAAAAAAGATGGAACCGGCAGCGGCGCCGTTTAAAGGGGCGATTGAGTAAGAATCAATTTTCAAATCGCCGGAACTTGCCGCTATTTGTCGCCAACGTCCCAGCCGGGAACCATGTTATTTTCCAGCTCTCGTCTTTATTTCCAGGCACAAACTGCAAACTTCTATCTGCAAACTGCTCCCCAAAGTTTTGGGGACCAACTGCTACTTCTTATATCCCACCACATTCATAAAAATAATGCTCCTATGCGGTATACCCAGGGTTTTGGCCGGCGTGGCAGCCACGTAGAGTTTTATATAACTATCGGTAATTCCTTTCATCGCAGCGATAACGTTTCTGGCAATCTCCTGGCTCATGCTTAAGTCTTCGAGCGATTTTCGGAACGTAATATTTCCTTTTTCGTCCACAAAAGCAGTGTACTCATAGCCAAAATCCTGGTAGGCATGGTGTATGGTGATATCGTACGCCGGCGATAGGTAGGCATCATAGCTTTTGCCGCCTAACACCGGGTCGTCAACGGGCTTTTTCTTAACGGTGACCAGCGGGCTGCGTGATTCCAGCGCCGGCGGGTCGGTCCCGGCAAAAGCGCTGTCGGGAATATGGTTGGCGAAAACCGCTTTTTTTCGGATATAGTCAGTGTCGCGCCGGCCCGGCTTCCAAAGCTTAGCGGTATCTGAATGGAGCACGTCTTTTATATAGCTATTGGTGTAAAAGGTCATAAACACGTGCACCTTCTCGGTCACTATTGTATCGTCGTGCACGTGCAGCACCATAAACTGCATGCTGTCTTTTTTGATATATTTGAGCTTGAGCCAGGCCCAGGCCACATTAAAGATCGAGTCGTGATCAAACATCACCGGCGCGTTGAGGAACTTGTTTAATTTCGGGCTGAAAATATTAACCGAATCAACCGATGGGAAGGAGATGCGCCACTCGGGCACCAGTTGGTAACCAACGGGGCTAAAAGACATCCCATTGTCGAAAACGCGCTTTACCTCGGTAAAATGGATGCCCCGGACCAGCTTAAGCAGGTTTTTGGTATGTTCAGCCTCAATTCTTTTTTTAGCTGCGGCGGCCTCTTCCTTTGCCTTCTCCTGAGCAACTTTACGGTAGCCCCGATTGCACTTGCCATCAAAAAAAAGAAGAAATAGAAAAACAATGAAAAGGCTTTTTTTTATGGCTTTGACGGCAGACGTTTTGATCATTATTTTTACCGGAGCTTGTCTCTCCTGCGAAAATAGAAAAATACTTGCTTGTACAACTTCGACCGTGCGTTTATTGTTACATAAAATTCGATAAAACTAAGTCAGCGCCTGTTCAAGATCGGCAACCAGGTATGCAGATTCCTCCAGGCCCACATACATGCGGATGAGTTGGTGGCGTGCGTTGCCGGTATCATAATCAGCCAGGGGTACTCCCGCAATGGATGGGATGATCAAACTCTCATGCCCGCCCCAGGATACCGCCATCAGGATATGCTGCAGTTTATTGCAAAATGCCTCGATTTTTTCCACCGAGGGTTCTTTCAGCGTAAAGCTGAACATCCCCCCGCAGCCCAGCATCTGTTTTTTTGCCAGCGCTGCCTGTTTAAAGTCAGGGCGGAAGGGCCATATCACTTTATCTACTTTCGGGTGTTTTGCCAGCCACTCCGTCAAGGTTTTCGCCGTTTCAAAGCTTCGCTGCATGCGTAAAGGCAAGGTGCGCAGGCCGCGGATCAGCAGCCAGGCCGAGTGGGGCGACAACGCCGGGCCTATATTCATAAATTCATCGTCGAATATCCGCTTGATCAATTCCCTGCTGCCGGTTAATACACCCGCCACCACGTCCGAGTGGCCGCCAATATATTTGGTGGCTGATTGCGCCACCAGGTCGATCCCAAGCTTGATCGGCTGCTGGAAAAGGGGCCCGCAATAGCTGTTATCGATCATGGTCAGGATATTATTTTCCCTGGCAATTTCGGCAATGGCTTGCAGGTCCTGCAACTCGTAGCTAAAAGTATTGGGGCTTTCGAGGTAGATCAGCCGGGTTTCCGGCCGGATGGCATTTTTAATATTATTCGTATCTGCACCATCCACAAATGTGGTTTCGATACCGAATTTGGGCAGCAAATTCTTAAACAGCTTGACCGTCCAGCTATAAGGGTTCTCCACCGAAATAATGTGATCACCTTGTTTCAACAGGGTGAGTATCGGCACACTTATCGCGGCTACTCCGCTGCTAAACACCAGGGCTTCTTCCGCGCCATCAAGGGCGGCCAGCTTTTTCCGTAAAATATTCAACGTAGGATTGTTGCCCCGCGAATAAAGCGCAGCATCGAACTCCTCGCTCAAAGCTTGTCGGAATCCGGCTACCGTTTTAAATGTAAAATTGCTGGTTTGAATGATGGGAGGCGACACAGCGTTGAAGTAATTCTCCCTTTCTTCGCCCAATTCGTTTAGTATATATGACAGATCCATTTTCTAAAGTATATTAACGGCAGCGGGCCATAAGCGCTACTCTTTTTCTTCACGGACAAGTTCTTTCCGGTCGGCCTTTTCCTTCGCACGCGGGTACCACATACACAAATAGTATATGCCCAGGCCCAGCAAGTAAGCGGAAAGGCAAATGCATCCCGCCAGTAAATTTTGGGTGAAAAAGTTGTATAAAATATTGGCTGTGACAAACCAATAGGAGATAATGAAGACCAGTGGCACAACCGGAAACCATTTGATCATAAATATGCCGGTGCTATCCAGTTCCCGCGTCTTCTTCCGCAGTAAAAATATGGAAAGGGCAGCCATTGACAATCCTACCGTGTCAAACAGCATTACGTAATTAAGCATCTTGCTAAAGCTGGCCACAAAAAAGAGAACGACCAGTATCGATCCAACAAAAAAGCTCATGCCAAATTCCTGCACCTGCGTTTTAGGGTTTACCTTTTTAAAAACGGCTGGTAAAACGCCGTCTTCGGCCATGGCGTAATATACCCGCGGATTAGCGAGCACATTTACGTTGACGTACGCCAGTACCGACAGAAAAATAAGTATCGACGTGATCTTATAGCCGGTGGCGCCGAATAACACGCCCACCATTTTCGCCGCCAGCGCGGGTCGTTGCTGCAGGCCGCCCAGCCCCAAAACGTGGAAATAGGCGTAGTTTATAGAAAGGTACAGCACGATAACCACCAGCATGCCTGTATAAATGCCTCGCGGGATATTGAATTTGGCATTGATAATGTCGCCCCCGAAATTGATGGTCTGCTGATAACCGCCGTAGGTGAAGAATACTGCGACCAGGCTGAGACCAAATGCGGTAACCAGGTTGGACGGGCGGCTGATCGACGCCATGGCAGCGGGAGGTGCGTCGCTTTTAAAGACCGCAAAGCATATCAGGACGATTAGCCCGATCTTAAAGATCATGAGCACATTCTGCACGCGGGCGCTCATTTTTATGCCGAGGAAATTGATAACATAAAGTATGGCCACGGAGGTAATGGTAATGATCTTTGTGCCCAGATCACCCTGCATGTTTGCCGGCAACAGGAAGGGTTTAATATAGTCGGCCCCTTTAATGGCAACCGCCGCTACCGATGCCGCATTGCTGATGACCAGCACCCAGTTCACCATAAACGCCACAGCGGGGTGATAGCAGTAAGAAAATATTTTATAAAAGCCGCCGGTGACCGGGTAGCGGGCGCCGATCTCGGCAAAAGTGAGCGCGCCGCACAGGCTTACCATGCCGCCGAATATCCAGGCGCCGAAAAATATCCAACTGTTACCGGCGCTTAGCGCAACATCACCCGGCGTTGCGAATATGCCCAGGCCTATGACCAAACCGATCACTATCATGGTCAGGTCGAACCGGTTAAGTTTCGGCTTAATGCTCATTAATATTTCCTAATGGTTATTTTATCAATTAATATTTTAAATTTGCAAAGGGTCACCCTAAGCCGGTTATTGATTATTCGAATTGTTCGCGCGATGATGTTTGATATTTGGAAGCAATTTAAGCAAATATTGTTTACGGCAGCAGGTATGCTTGTAATTGCGCCTACATTGGCGCAGGTAAAAAAAGCGCCGCCCGCCACGCCTGTCCATCATCCATCCAGTACGCAGCTTAAGGAATTTTTTGTACTGGCCGCACAGGCCAATGTCACCTTCGTATATCCAAAAGGCTTCAGGGAAATCCCGGCGCCTGATGATGAAGACTTCTCCTACGATTATGCCCTCGAGTTGCCCGGCAAGAATTTCGAAATGTGGTTCCAGGTAAAATCTGAAAAGGAAGACTGGTTCAATTACATACGCACGCAAAATAGCCGTACCTCGCAAATGGCCAATCCCGATTCGGTCTACAATACTTTGGGTAAAGCCCTGGCCACGGCTTTCACCGGTGATCAGCAATATTTTCAAACCGTTATCCCGCCCGATGTCCTTGCCCGCTATAATGCGGATGCCGGCAAGTCGTACCTGTTAACCTTGCTTGACCTGGACCAAACAAAGCATTATAAATACGCCCTGCTCATCACCCTTCAAAAATACCATACCGGCACCATCGTGGCCGTATGCTTTACCAACGAAAAAGGCCCCGAGTTTTTTAAAAACATTAAGAAGGCCAGCAATTGCCTCAAGTTTAAACCCTGATCCATTTTGTGGATAAGTTAGCAGATGGCTGTAATAACTTGCGCCCGTAAACATTATTTTTGCTTGTTAAAGGCGTCATTGGCCAATTAGTTTATTGTGATGTTTGATAGAATAAAGTTGAGCTCCACAGCGTATACTGCTTGCATTGAACAGGGGCTATATCCACACCCAATGAGCTAATCAACCAATGAACTAATGAACTAATAAACTAAAAAATGGCACTACCCGCAGATTATAGTGACGACAGTATCCGCTCCCTCGATTGGAAAGAGCATATCCGCCTGCGCCCGGGCATGTATATCGGCAAGCTGGGCGATGGTTCTGCTTACGATGATGGCATTTATGTGCTATTGAAAGAGATCATCGACAATTCGATCGATGAGTTTGTCATGGGCGCCGGGAAAACCATCGAGGTAAGCATGAGCGACCATAAGGTTTCCGTACGGGATTACGGCCGGGGTATTCCGCTGGGTAAGGTGATTGATTGCGTATCAAAGATCAATACAGGCGGCAAGTACGATAGCAAGGCCTTTCAAAAGTCTGTCGGCTTAAATGGCGTTGGCACCAAGGCAGTGAATGCGCTTTCAGCATCCTTTACAGTTCAATCCTATCGCGATGGCCGGACCAAAATTGCAGAATTTGAAAAAGGCGAGCTGATCCGCGACGAACCCGAAAAGGAGAGCTCCCAGCGGAACGGCACTGCCATAAACTTCCTCCCCGACGAAACGATTTTCCGGCACTACCGCTTTATCCCGGAGTTTGTAGAGAGCATGATCTGGAATTATGTGTTTCTTAATTCGGGCCTTACGCTGAATTTTAACGGACAGAAATATTTTTCAGAACGCGGCCTGCACGACCTGCTTTCGCGCAATACGGATGCCGACAGCATGCGCTACCCCATCATCCACCTGAAAGGCGAGGATATTGAGATTGCCATTACGCACGGCCAGCAATACGGCGAAGAGTACTATTCTTTTGTAAACGGCCAGCACACTACGCAGGGCGGCACACACCAGGCGGCTTTTCGCGAGGCCGTGGTGAAAACCATCAAGGATTTTTATAAAAAAGATTTCGACGCATCCGACGTGCGGGCATCCATCGTGAGCGCCATCGCCATAAAAGTACAGGAGCCAGTGTTTGAGTCGCAAACCAAAACCAAGCTGGGCTCCCAGAATATCGGGCCCGAAGGGCCGTCGGTACGCGGTTTTATAAACGACTTTCTGAAAAAAGAGCTTGACAATTACCTCCATAAAAATCCATCCACGGCCGATGCATTGCTCAAACGCATCATGCAGTCGGAACGCGAGCGGAAGGACATTGCCGGTATCAAAAAACTGGCAAACGAACGCGCAAAAAAAGCCTCCTTGCATAACCGCAAGCTTCGCGATTGCAAGGTGCATTTCGACGAAAATCACGAACGACGTCAGGAAACAACGTTGTTCATCACGGAAGGTGATTCGGCGAGCGGTTCGATTACGAAATCTCGTGACGTAATGAGCCAGGCCGTTTTCAGCCTCAAAGGAAAGCCGCTGAACTGCTATGGCCTGACCAAAAAAGTAGTGTACGAAAACGAAGAATTCAACCTGCTGCAGCATGCTTTGAATATCGAAGATGGCCTCGATGACCTTCGTTATAACAACATCGTTATCGCTACCGATGCCGATGTTGACGGTATGCACATCCGCCTCCTGTTAATGACCTTTTTCCTCCAGTTCTTCCCGGATTTGGTGAAGGCCGGCCACGTGTCGATCCTGCAAACACCGCTTTTCCGTGTCCGCAATAAAAAAGAAACCGTTTATTGCTATAGCGACGAAGAACGCCGCGATGCCATTGCCCGCTTGGGCGTAAAACCCGAGATCACCCGTTTCAAAGGCCTTGGCGAAATCTCACCGGACGAATTCGGCCTCTTTATCGGCAAGGACATGCGGCTCGATCCCGTCATCCTAAAGGATGCCAACATCAAAGGGTTGCTGGAATACTATATGGGTAAGAACACTCCGACAAGGCAATTGCACATCGTGGCCAACTTGAGAGTGGAAAAGGATGACGAAAGTGTAAACCCGGTGATCGCAGAAGAAGTGGTGGAGTTGGGGGTGGTGGCGTAATGCTTTATAAATAATGGGTTAGGCCGAATGCTTATAATCGTACGGTTTTAAATCAAGTTTCTTTGTTTTTTCAGCCGCTATGTGCAAGTTGAATTTTGTTTGCAGGTTAGCCCAAATATCGGCAGTTCCGCCGAACACCTTCGCGATCCTGAACGACATTTCAGGCGTAATGTCCGACCTTTCATGAATGATCTTATTCAGGCTCTGCCGCGAAATACCCAGCATTTTGGCAGCCCCGCTTACCGTCAATTCATTTGCACGAATAACATTTTCACGCAAAATTTCTCCCGGATGTAAGTATCGCATTTCTCTTTTCATGGCATTACTAAAGTACGAAATCATGTGCTGCTTTTCTCTTGCCAATCCTGCGCGCCCATTTTCACAAAAAACGCTTATATTGTCTCCCCCTAATTTATCAGGGGCGCACAATGATCAACCATCAAATAAAAATAGACTTTAAAGAATACCCTTCTGTTTTGGAATTATCGGAACCATTCCAATCCCTCTGCAACGAAGCCATAAAAGCGCTAAGCGGCTCCCATTCACCCTATTCCAAATTCAGGGTGGGCGCGGCATTGCTGCTGCAAAGCGGGAAAATACTGCATGGCAGCAACCAGGAAAACGTGGCTTATCCCTCCGGTCTTTGCGCCGAGCGCGTCGCATTGTTCAATTGGGGCGCAAATCATTCCGGCGATCCAATCGTCGCCATGGCTGTAACGGCGCAAACCGACGAGTTTGAGATCATGCAACCGGTAGCCTCCTGCGGCGCCTGCCTGCAGGTTATGGCCGAATGTGAAAAAATGCAGGAAAAGCCCTTCGAAATCATTTTGTTTTTGAGCGACGGCCCGGTTTGGGTGATGCCCGGAGTCGACAGCTTTTTGCCGTTTTTATTTTTTGAGAAAAGACTGGGCGGCGAAAGTTAAATTGCGTTTGGTTTAAAAATAAAAAACACAATCAAAACTTCTTGCTGTTGAACTTATTAAGGACAATGTGTATGAAAAAACTGCTGCTGCTCGCGTTCGGCCTGTTCATAGGCCTGAATGCCTTCTCCCAAACAGGCTTCCCTTTTGATAATGAAATCCACGCTTTTAAACACCAGGACAGCATCAGCTTTCCGCCAAAGGACGGCATCCTGTTCATAGGCAGCTCGTCCATCCGGGTTTGGAGCGATTTGGAGCAGCGGTTTCCGGGCAAGCCAATTATCAAACGCGGCGTAGGAGGCTCAGAACTCTCGCAATTGGTTGATTACTACACGCCCTATATTTTATTCCCCTATCATCCCCGTAAGATATTTATTTACGATGGGGAAAATGACATAGCCGCAGGAAAAAGCGGGGCTTTTGTTTTTGAAGAATTTGAAAAACTCTATGACATGATAAAAACGCAACTGCCCCACGCAACCATATATTTTATGTCGATAAAAATGAGCCCCAGCCGCGAAAAATACTTCAGCCAGGTAGCAATAGCCAACAACCTGATAGAAAAATATTTAGCGGACAAGCCTCACACCGCTTTCATCGATGTCAATACGGCCCTGTTGAAGCCAACCACTTCCATGCCCGATTCATCGCTATTCAGGGCCGATTACCTTCACCTGAACAGCAAAGGCTATGACAAGTGGCAGCAGGTACTAACGCCCTATGTAAATTAAAAAAGGGGCTAACGAAATATTCGCTAACCCCCAACCGCTTTTAAAGGCGGTACCTACCTGGTAATTTCTTAACTAAAGGAACTTTCCACTTTGGTGATCATCCAGCCACCGTAGTCATCCAGCGTCAACATATCGGTGCGGGTGTAAGTGGCATAGTGAAAATCTACACGGATCTTGGTATGCCTGTCGCCATCTTCAACAATGGTGGTAGTGGCTGTAACGGCGGGGTCGGCGGGATTGGTTTTCAGGTAATCCATCAAATCATCCTTATGAAGCGTCATTACATTTTCCCCTCTTTGAACATCGTAATGAAGGCTGTCATCCAGCACATTATCAAGGCCTTTCATATCCCCGTGTGAAATAGCATCGATATAAATGTTTACTACGTCTTCTTTGGTCAGTTTCGTAGCAGCCGGTTTAACAGCCGCATTTGCGGCGGTTGCACACACCAGCAGCAACACAAGTCCGCCGAGCATTGATTTTAACGTTTTCATGGTCTTTTCTGATTTTTATTATTAAACACTAATTGTTATGAATACCTAATGCAGAACAAAAAGCCCTCCAATAATTTCTCCGTAAGAAAGGTTTTACAATGTAATAAGTTTGTGAAGTCGGGAAGTCCGAAAGAAGCTGCCGCCGATGGTTAGGTTAGTACCTTAGTGTTACAGAAGCAAAAAAATAAAAGGGCACAAATGGATTGTTTTCAATTCACTTATGCCCTTTTAGTCCGGAATTCAGGAAAACACGCTGTACACGCTGGTAATTTTCCAGCCGCTGCCGGTGTTGGCGATGGTGAGGTAGTTGCTGCGGGTAAAGCCGTCGTATTGCATATCGACCTTTACAATGGCAACCTGGTTATTGCTTTCCACCACCGACGTATTGGTAACGCAAATTTGTTCGGTGTTTTTGCTGGTTTTCAAATAATCCAGCATTTGCTGCTTATCAAAGCTAAGCACCTGTTTACCGCGCACCATATTAAACGCAACGGACTTATCCAGTACATCGTTCAGACCGTTGAGACGGCCGCGCGTCATGGCGTCTACATAAGTATTAATGGCGTAATTTTTTGTGAGTTTTCCGTCGGGGTTTGTGTTTGCCTTTGCAACGCCGCAAAAGGCCAGCAAGGCCAAGCCGAGCATAATTGATCTTAAAGTTTTCATAATGGTACAATTTATTTGTTGTTAGATTTACACGGATAAGACAGCAGGGCGAAAGCTTTAGTTACAGGAAAAAGGCGTATTTGGCTATATTTAACAGATATTTAACAATGCGGGGATGTGAGATGTAAGATATGAGATATGGGATTGCGGATGAGCAGATGTGGGGATATGGGATTTTCGGAACGTAATATTTGTTTTCTTCTATAAAAATTGAGTTATCCCCCGGCTGGCGGATGTCAGTCGCAGCGTCTTTCGGACTTTCGGTCCCGATAGCTATCGGGATTCGGACTAATTTACAATATGATAACGTTTGAGACCATAATGCTGCAGTTCGGGGACCAGGGCGAGAAGACCGGCTGGACCTATATCGAAATACCTGCTGATCTTGCACAACAGTTGAAACCAGGAAACAAAACATCGTTCAGGGTACGCGGCATGCTGGATAGCTATCCGGTAAGCGGCCTGGCTTTGATGCCCATGGGCGAGGGCAATTTTATCATGGCGCTAAAGGCGGAACTGCGCAAAAAGATCCATAAAAATGCTGGCGCTATGCTGCGGATCAGTATCGAGGAAGACATCGAATACAAAGTGGAAATACCTGCCGAACTACAGGAATTTTTCGATTTTGAGCCCGAAGCGGCCGAGTTTTTTTTTAGTTTACCCAAATCGCACCGCGAGTATTTCATCAAATGGATAGATGGCGCCAAAACTCCCGAAACACGAGCCAAACGCATCATTAACACTGCGAACGCCGCGCTCTGCAAATGGAAGTACAACCAAATGCTGCGGGCGATGAAGGGATGATGTGCGGATGCTCCGTCGCTAAAGCTGCGGCGCACGAAGTGTGCAGATATGCAGATGTGCAAATAGGAGGATGAGCCGATGTTTAGATGTTGTGATGGAGGGGGTGAGTGATTTGAAAAAAGTGCGTCCTAAAGGTCATAGAAGACCTATCAAATAATTCGCCACGGAGCAATACCTAACAAACTTCTTCACTAAAAAATCTACATTTAAGGATGGAAAAAAGTAAACCGGACCGGCGGGATTTTATCAGGCTCTCGGGTCTCGCATTAGGGGGTCTGTCGCTGGCGCCCGTGGCAGCCGCAGCCGGCCTGCCAAAAGGACAGGCTATAGATAAAAAGCTAACCATTGTTTGCCTTGGCGCGCATCCCGGCGACCCGGAATTTGGCTGCGGCGGTACCATGGCCCGATACAGTGATGCCGGACACAAAGTTATATTTTTATACATCACCCGCGGTGAGGCAAGCGACCCGAAAAAGACCTACGCGGAAATGGCGGCCGCGCGCACAAAGGAAGCCGAAAACGCCTGTAATATTTTAAATACGACGCCCGCATTCTTCGGGCAGGT
Source organism: Bacteroidota bacterium (assembly GCA_013286235.1). GTDB lineage: Bacteria > Bacteroidota > Bacteroidia > Sphingobacteriales > Sphingobacteriaceae > Mucilaginibacter. The sequence goes on along the minus strand of JABDGE010000023.1, from coordinate 5,634 downwards.
GGACGGAAATACGGTCCTGGATAAAGAACAAAATGCTAAGATCATTGCGCAGCTAACTTCATTAAGCCCTGACATTGTGTTTACCCAATGGCCCGTTGATGGTCATCCCGATCACCAGGTAACGGGCATGTTGGGTTTAACTGCATGGATCCGCTCAAACCGCCACTTTCACCTGTACTTTTATGAAGTCAACACAGGCGTGGAAACAATGGCTTTTGTGCCGACTGATTATGTTGACATTACCGCATACCGCGATAAGAAAAAGGCCGCCATGTTCAGCCACCAAACACAGGACCCGGTAAATACCTATAACGACTATTTTAAACCGCTGGAGGAATTCCGCGGACTGGAGGCAGGCGTAAAGGCGGCTGAAGCCTTTATTTATTTTAAGCCGGGGGATGAAAATGGGAAAATCACTGGTTTATAACGAAAAAATTCAGGCATCCTTTTTGCATTTTAAAACCAAAATCTGCCTGCATGGATCAGCTAAAAATATTTGGTGAAATTGACCTGGAGGAAACCCCGCTAAAGGGTTTACTCGATTACCGGCCAGCTTTATTTTCCCCGTCAGAAAGCGACCGACTGTTAACAAAACTAATCGCCGTTACACCCCGGACACAACGCTCCGTGTTAATGTATGGCAGGGAGGTGCTCACACCCCGCCTCACCGCCTGGTTCGGCGACCAGGATACCGATCATTCCATCCAGGGCGATGGTTCAAAGCCACTTCCCTGGACGGACGACCTGATGGCCATAAAGGAAAAGGTGGATGAAGCGGCCGGCATCAGCTTTAACTCCGTGTTGCTAAACTATTACCGCAACGGAAACGATTCGGTAAGCTGGCACGATGACATGGACGGCATCCCCGGCCGGAACCGCGTGGTGGCGTCCATCAGTCTTGGTGCGGTGCGCGTTTTCGATGTCCGAAACAAAGCCGATCATAACCTCAAATTTTCTATCCCGCTTCAAAACGGCTCATTTTTACTCATGAAGGGCGACTTCCAGCTAAACTGGCAACACCGCATCGCTAAATCGAATAAACCGGTCGGTGAGCGGGTCAACCTCACCTTCAGAATCAGCCGTTTGGTTACGTAAAAGCTGAAAGCTAAAATTGATGATGAACAGCACTACTTCAATCTGTATGAAATTAGCGTACTTAAATATGAAATAAGTTCGCCGGGCTGTTAATGTATTAGTCCATAACGTTTCCCGGCGATCCTTTTATTGCACGCGGTGCGAAATGTTGGTCATGTTCATTTCCCAGGTAAGACCATTGTCGGGCGAAAAGGCCTGGCCCCATACCGGGTTATCCTTGTCGGTTTTATCCCATATAAACCTCACCAATATAGGTTTGCCATTAAACACGTCTTTACAATAAAACGTGCCGACGTTTCCTTCAAACGATCCCACCACCGGCGGGTCCATCGTTCCCTTGTTACTGTCAACCCAATATAAGCTCCATAACCTCGTGGCGGGGTTAAAAAGCCGTACGGTAAGGCCTTCATAGGGCTTGCCGTTAACCTGGTTGTAGGTTGTTTTAAAGAAATCCATGTTGCCGATGCCGTACAGTATCGAGCCCATATTCTCATCGGTCGCCTCGTACTCTACCCATTGGGTGCAGTTGCTCAATCGCGACAGGAGCCTTTTATTGTGCATGGTCCATTTTCCGGCCAAATAATCAAAGTCGTTTGCTGAAGATGTTGATGACGGCGTGATCTCCAACTCGCCGGCCTGGGTGATGCGCGCATTAACCAATGACGGCCCTGTTGGCACGGAGGGTTGGGCCTTTGCAAAGGAAGCTGCCAGCACAAACAAGATCAGTAAGGCCAGCGGCTTTTTAGGATAAGTGATGTTTTTCATTGTATTATAAGTTTTTAATGATTACTCGTTGAATATTAAGCTCGAAATCCATCTTCTGCTTTTCTGACTTGAGGCTTAAGTCCCGATAGCTATCGGGATTCGACTCAGGACTTCTCCACCGTCCGCGTATCCGTAGCGATCCAGTTCAACTCCCAGGTTTTGCCGCCATCGTCTGAAAACGACTGTTCAAACCGGCACACATCCTCGCTGATCCGGGTAATTACAAACCGCAGGAATATGGCGCGGCCATTATAGCTTTCCTGGTCATAAAACTCGCCGCGTCCGTTTTTAAATTCACCTACACTGGGCTGGCCTAAAGTGCCGCTGCTGCCCCCGGCAAAATTCAGGCTCCATTGCCTCGCGGTGGGATTGTATAAACGCAGGCTCAGGGCTTCAATATGCCCTGCAGGGCCGTCTGCCTCCAGCTCAACCAGGTTGGCGCGGCCGTCCCATACCTTGCGAACAACGGAAATTCCGTTGTATTCGGCCCAGGTGGTCGAGCCGGTTAAGGGATGTAAAAGGCGTTTTAAATGCGTTTTCCAGGTTCCGGTCTCAAAATCAAAATCATGCTGCCCGTCACGGCTGGTGTCGGGTTTTACAGTACCGGTATTCGACTGCGCATTTGCCGGCAACGCAGGTGCCAGAAAAATAAGCGCCGGAATTAATCCTGCCAGCATTTGTCTTTCGATCTTTTTCATTTAATGATGGGCGAACAGATCAAAAATATAGCTGTAATGGCTCTTAAAAAAGAGCCATTATGATAAAGATTTAAGAGCCGGTTTTCTGATAAGCCATTTGATAAACAACTCTTTTAATTCCAAAATAATTTTTAATACATTTAGCCGTCCTGATCCTTGATCAGCAGCATTACTAACCAATTCTATTAACCAATAAAACGAACTAAAATGCCTCATATACCCCTTGATGAGAACCTCCCCGGGATAACCGGATTGCTAAACTATCGCCAGGATACCGCGCTGCCCATCAGGCAATTAACCCAGCTATTGCTTCGCGGCGAATCAACCCTCACTGAAGGCGAGCGCGAATTGATCGCAACGGTGACTTCACAGGGTAACCAGTGTCGCTTTTGCACTGCTGCGCACACCGCCGCGGCCGATGCTTTTTATGGCGAACGCGTAACCGCTGAAATGGTGAAGAACGACCCTGCACATGCACCGGTGAGCGAAAAAATGAAAAGCCTTCTCGAGATTGCCCGCCGTGTACAGGCCGATGCCCGAACAGTTAACAGCGACCTTGTTGAAAAAGCCCGGAAGGAAGGTGCAACGGACATGGAAATACATGATACCGTTTTGATTGCCGCTTTATTTTGTTTGTACAACAAGTATGTCGACGGTTTGGCCAGCGTCACACCCAGCGACCCTGCCTTTTACGACAGGCTGGCCGGCATCCTAAAGAACAGCGGCTACCTGCCATCACCAAACCGGTACGCAGCGCTTAATCCAACCGCATGAAAAAGCTGGATAAGTCAGGGCTGTTTTGGACCGGGGTGGGCTTGTTTGTGCTCCCGGCATTGCTTCATGCCTATTTGCTGATGCCTTTTCCGGGAAGCCAGGATTTGAACGCCTTCCGTGTTTCTTTTTATTTGGAGAAGATCGTTTGGCCACTCAGAGTAGCGGGAGGCTTGCTGATATTGTGGTACCTGGTGAAATACTACAGGAATAATTCACGGTTTGGTAAAATATTTAAGCCCCTGTTGCTGGCTGCCTGCATAGCAAGCTTTTATTTTACCGACGTGGCTTACAAGGCTGAAAAAATGTTCGAGGAACCGCAGGTGATCCGCTTTGCCGCGGCGAAAGACAACGTGGTGCCCGGTAATTTTGTGGTGCTCGGCGTAGAAAGCGATGGCGTTGCCAAAGCTTACCCGCTGGTGTATTTAGGCTACCACCACAAGGTGCAGGATAATGTCGGGCATTTGCCTGTGTTGGTTACGTACTGCACCATGTGCCGTACCGGCAGGGTTTACAGCCCTATCATTCATGGCAAAAGACAAAATTTCAGGCTGGTTGGCGCACGGCATTACAATGCGATCATCGAGGATGAAGGCACCAAAACATGGTGGTACCAGGCGACAGGCAACGCCGCAGCCGGTAAGCTCAAAGGCGAACACTTAACCGAGCTGCCTTACGAGCAATCCACCCTTAAGGCATGGCTGACCAAACATCCCAACTCGCTTATATTGCAGCCAGACCAGCATTACCTCAGCGACTACAAGGACCTCGCTAATTACGACCGCCTGCAGGCCGTGGATAAGGACAGCACCCTCAAAAACAAAGACTCCTTAATGCGGAAGAGCTGGATGGTCGGCATAATTGTCAACGGACAGCCCAAAGCCTATGACTGGCGGCACCTGTTCAAAAAGAGGATCGTTAACGACGAGGTAAGCCATACGCCGCTTTTTGTTGCCATCGAAAAAGACAGCCTTACCTACCATGTCTTCAACAGCACCGTAAATGGTAAGGCGCTTCATTTTAACCTGGATGCAGCTGGAATACTTACCGACCAGGAAACAGCATCCCTATGGGACTGGGAAGGTTTATCGACTGCGGGCGCATTAAAGGGAAGTCGGGTGAATAAGATCCAGGCCTACCAGGAATATTGGCATTCGTGGAAGCACTTTCATCCCAGCACACTGTTTTGGAAAGAGTGAAATTAGAAATGGTTAAATAGCAGCTGCAAGCTTAAGAATATCACCATCCATAATTAAGTCCTGCTCCGACTTGACCGGATAGTACTTGTTTAAAAGCATTTTTATCAGCAAGTAACTTTGGGCCGACTGAACCGGAGGAGAGGCTAATTCGTCGATGAGGGAACCCATTAGTTTCGTTTTTTTTGCTTCATATTGGCTGATCATAAAATCCGAATCACCAACTTTCCTGTGAACAGCAATCAACTCATCAAGTTGCTTGATTATTTCTATCAAGTCTATCAGTTTGTACACCTCTGACTTTTTCATCGATTCAAATTTACATTTTTATTTCTAAAAATCCTTTTGGGAGTTTGTTCCCAATTCTATTTCTCCTTGCTTTACTAAAGTGATTCAGCCAATAGGCACGATCGGCTTCGAATGCCGAATAAAACTTATGCGACTGCGGATAAGACTTCACTATGTACGCATCTACGCCATAAATGTTTTGAGATGCCGGATACTTAAAATCCGTCAATTTATCACCCAAGCCGTCGATAACAGAATAGTCAAGAAATGTTACCAAGTCGATATCGGCCGGCTCTGCTTTTTGAGTCGTAAAAGACCCGTCTATCCATTGAATGAATATATCACCGTTGGCTAGCTTTTTTAGTGTGGTTGAGTATGTCATATACTGATCAAATAGCTGTTTGCGGTTGATAGATTGAATACCAATAACAAAAACACTTTCTAATTCGGAGATATTAGATTGAATATTATTATCGGGGACCAATAAGCCGTTGGAATTAAAATTCAACATGCGAAAGCAGATAATGTCATGGCAACTGATTCAAATATCAGCTTTTTTATAATATTCCGAAATATAGCCCTCCCTCACTTGCATCCTCCAGTCGAACCCCTGCAGTATTCTTCTCCCTTGCGCTTCAAAACGGTATCCCAAGTTGGGAGATTACTCTCCCCGTACCGGCCTTTCCATCAGAACTAACGATTGCCTTTTCAACAGACATAATTGGTAACTATTTGATTGATACATACTCGCACTACCCGGTTATGGCCCGGCGCTTATGGATAAAAGGAAGGAGGTTACAAGCATCCCGGTGAATATTTTC
>JABDGE010000022.1:1007-49580 GCA_013286235.1 Bacteroidota bacterium | reverse complement strand
AGTTCAGTGAAGTTTCGCGAAAAAGCGCATAGGCCAGGAACAGCCCGACGATTGTCAACGCGTCATTCAGTCCACCGACCCCATTTTTGAGCGGCTGCGGATGGAACCCGAGCGTTAATGGAGCGTTATGGAAGTCGCTAAAACCCAAAGCCCAATAGAACGATGCGAAATTGATGCCCGGCCCGAGCAGGTAAGCCAGCGCGATGAGCTGTAGAATGCTCCCGGCAGCCAAAGCCAGTATCCATCCGGCTTTTTGGCCCCTTATCATTTTAACCAGCATGGGGATGATGAGTCCGTTAAGCCAGCGATAAGCAAGGTAAAGGACAAGGATGTTGCCAACGGTCAACAGTGCATGCAGGGGTCGGTCGGCTGTATTAGCTGCATACATTACACGGCTCACGCCGACAGCAGCGGTGAGCACTGCCATAAAGCCAATTAATAAATGCTCGTGGTATCTCCATTTAACTTTCATCGTTCTGTATTTTCAACAAGGTTAGTGCATCCGGAAGGCATTTTATTAAAAATGTGATGGAACCGGGAATTAAGTGATGAAAGGCGAAAATATGGTTCAAGAGAATTCTGAATTCTAAAAGTTCCCTCACCGGTACGGGAATGAAACTTGAACCGACGTCTGATAGCCGTGCACCTCGCATCGTTTTACAAAAAATACCTTAAATTGGTAGTTTTCACCTATCAAACATTTGTAGTATCCGATAATTTCGCGACATTCATATCACAATCGCGGTATAACACCATAATCATGAATAATTCAGGCAGTTTGGCAAAGAAAAGTAAGAACACCTTTTTGCTCCTTATCGCCCTTTTGATAGCTTCAATGGGCCTATTATTACCTACAAAAGGCTTTTGCCAAAAGCCGGCGGGTTGGGAGCTTGAAAAAATGCCGGCGGACCTGGAGCGCGATTATGCGTTGACTGCCTTGCCGCCTGACCTGCGCAAAGGGGCTTCGGTTTATTTACTGGATCCTGCAAAAGGTTATTATATCGCTAAAAAGGGAACGAACGGGTTTGTAACATTTGTTGCCCGCACAGAATGGGAATGGAGTGAATTCAGGCAGGATGTTATTGCCCCAATGAGCTACGATGCTGAAGGCGCCAGGGCAATTTTTCCTGTTTACCGGGATGTGGCAGCAATGAGGGCTTCTGGGAAATATACAGCTTTGCAGATCAGGAACATTGTAATTGACAGGATCAGGAAAGGGGTTTATAAGGCTCCAAAGGCAGGTATTTCGTATATGCTGGCCCCGATCATGCGTTGGTATGTGGGGGGGCCTGATAAGTTCTCCGTACTGACGATGAACATGCCGCATATGATGCCTTATGAGCCGTACTTAACCGAGGAGGATGTTTCCGCCATACCCGGCGGACATTCAGGTTCTCCCTATGTTGGGAACGCGGCCCCATTGGTACTGGGCGCGAAAAATAATCCTTTCACTTATTTAATTATTCCTTTGGGCGATAAGGAAACGGCGAAAGTAGTTCAGGAGAATAAAGAACTGCTGGAAAGGCTTGTGGCTTATAAATCTTATTTTAAGATGTGAGATGGGTGAGTGGTGAAAGGTTGAGGTATGAGATATGAGATGTGAGATATGAGATGTGAGGTTTGAGAGGAAAGTAGCAGTAGCAGTGGCAGTAGCAGTTTGATTGTTCATGGTTTATGGCCGGAGTTGAGGAGGAAGGGTGAGTGGTGAAGGGAGTAGATGTGAGATGTGAGATATGAGGTTTGAGAGGAAAGTAGCAGTAGCAGTGGCAGTAGCAGTTTGATTGTTCATGGCTCAAAGTCTATGGCCGGAGTTGAGGAGGAAGGGTGAGTGGTGAAGGGAGTAGATATGAGATATGAGATGTGAGATGTGAGAAAGCCAAAAGTGGTGAGGCGATAGAAAGGCACAGGGTCGGCTTCGATAATTACTGTTGAGTTGACTCCAGTCCGCCGACGGCTTTATTCCGTTTATGAGATATGACAGCAAAAATATTAGCGGCAGAAAACCTGAATAAAACGAATACCACACTATGCAAACCGAGGAATTACTGATTGAGAAAACAAAGCGGCTGTTTGAGGAGAATACAGGCTGGGGCGACAGTGACGACTGGACCAACCAGGATTTTGTGGCCCTGAGCGAAAAAATTCAGGAGCGGACAGGCGTGGCGCTGAGTCATATAACGCTTAAACGGGTTTGGGGTAAAGTTAAATACGACAGCCTGCCGAATTCGCATACGCTCGATACGCTGGTGCAGTTTTTGGGTTACGAAAACTGGCGGGCCTTTAAATCGCAGAACGGTGACGGCAAGGCTGCTCAGGCACAGCAGGAACATATGCTGACAAACGGCAACCACTATGAACCTGCCTACCCGGTTAGGCAAAGAAAAGCGAAACTGCTAAGACCCTTGCTGATTTTGGCGGCAGTTGTACTGATGGCGGCTGTTGTTATTTATATTAACGCCAAGCCAATGACCCGTACAAAATCTTCAATCGGGCCTACGGCAGAAAATGCACTTGCGGCGGACAATGAGTTATCAAGAGCAATACAGGATAATGACACAACAGGAATTGCACGCATGCTGGACAAAGACTGGGCCGTGATTGCTACAACGGGTGGCATAGGTGAGGGACCTTCGACATTCCCCGATGGAATAAAGTCAGGTCACCTGACGCGAAAGACATTCTCGACGTCAGAACCCAGGGTGCGTTTGCACGGAAATACCGCGGTGGTTACGACAAAAGTGGAAACGTCAGGCGTACTACAGGGTAAACCCTTCGACGTGCAGGAGCGCCAAACCGACGTTTGGTGCTGGGAGGACGGCGGGTGGAAATGCATTTTAACGCATGAGACGAAGATGTCGAAATAAACCGCCTGGCCTGTTCAGGCGCCTACACTTGAACGGGCGATTGGTGCTTCAGTTCGGCCTGACTAACGCCTTACAGTTACCAATAAAAAAGTAGCGGGTATGGTTGTAGTGTCGTCAGCATTGCTTTTATTCTGACCAATAAATAAAGTCTCCAGTTCCTGCTGAAGGTCAGCAGCCTTACCACTTTTTTCGGCGGCTTCAAATGCATTCATGGTTGGGCCATAGTAATTTTTAAAGACGTCTAAAAATTCAGCCGGGCTATAGGGGGCCTTGAAGGTGAATGTTTCCCTGCTGAAACTTATGACTTCAGCGGCAATACCGGCACTAACAAAGCGCTCAGTAACCTGGCCCTCAACACCCCAAAGCATCGGGCTCACAAATCCATCAGGCGGCGGGGGCGTGTAAGCAGAACTAACTTTCAGGATCTGCGCTACCAGCGTGGGGTCGCCTGGTATCCAATTGCCCATAACGATGCGACCGCCTGCACGCGTCACGCGCACCATTTCCCGGGCGACATCAAATGGCTTCGGCGCGAACATGGCGCCGAAGATGCTTATGACCACGTCGAATGAGCCATCCGCTAACTCACTCAGGTTGGTGGCGTCACCTTCACGGAAGCAAATATTTGTTAACCCCCCCGCTTCCGCCCGTTTGTTTCCCGCCTCTACAAGGTTCGCGGCGATATCAACTCCAACCACCTGCGCCCCCAGCCGGGCTTCCGGTATGGCGGTAGTGCCGTCGCCGCAGCCCAGGTCAAGTACTTTAAGGCCTTCGGTAATACCCAGTTTCGCGACCAGCGCCTCCCCGCTTTCGCGCATTGTTTCTGCAATCCGGGTAAAGTCGCCTTTTTCCCATAATGCTTTGTTTGGATTCATATGAATTAATTTTAAGTTTTTAATAATTACCCTGCTTGCTGATCAAATTTTGATGTACGTTCCGGCCCTCCCGGATGACCACATCGACGATTTCATGGATATCTTTTTTACTTGTGCGGAAATTAACCAGGCAGCTCCGCAGACAATATTTCCCCATTACCACTGCATTTGATAAAAACACCTCACCGCCAGCCTGCAGCTGATTGACCAATGCCTCGTTGAGCTTGTTCAGATAAAGTTCATGTCCGACAGGATCGGCCTGGCATGCTTCGGGAACAAACCGGAAAGTCGTGATGCTGAGGTTTTGCGTAACCGCTTCCAACTCGCTGTGCGCTTCAGCTAACTGAAATAACAGGCGGGATAATGCGATATTTTCGTTTATCAGGCCGATATACCCAGCTTTGCCCATTTGCTGCAGCACCGTCCAAATCTTCAGCGCCCTAAAGCCACGCGAATTCTGGAACCCGTATTCATAATAATTCAGCGTTGGGTTGTTGCTATCGTTATTGAAGTTGTAATAAACCGGGTGGGAACTAAATGTCGTCAGGAGATGATGAGGATCTTTTACCAAAACACAGCCAGCCTCCAGTGGGCTGTATAACCATTTATGCGGATCCATAGCCACCGAATCTGCTTTTTCAATCCCATCGAAAAGGTGTTTTAATTCGGGTACGGCAGCTGCAGGAGCGCCATAGGCGCCGTCAACATGGAACCACAGCATGTATTTTTTGCAGATGGCCGCAACACCCTCCAAATCGTCGACCGCTCCCGTACTAACGTCGCCGGCGTTTCCTATGACCATAAGCGGCCGGCAGCCATTTGACAGATCTTCGTTAATTTTTTGTTCCAATAAGCGGTTATCCATCTGCCCGGCCTTATTAAGGGCTATCCATCGTACAGACCGGGCACCCAGGCCGAACAGTACCGCAGCCTTTTCTATCCAGCTATGGGTTGAAACGGGACAATAGACCGTCAATTTCATCGACTCGTTTGATATACCTTCTTCTTTAATTTCCGGCGGGCCTTTGATAGTTCGTGCTGTTATAAAGGCGGTAAAATTGGCCATATTGCCTCCGCTGACAAGTAAGCCACCGCAGGTAGCCGGAAGGCCGACAAAGGCTGCCAGCCACCTGACCGTTTGCTTTTCTATTTCCGTGGCAACCGGGCTGAGGCTATATGCGCCAACGTTGGGGTTGACAGCTGATGCGAGCAGATCGGCCAGTGCGCCCAAGGGCGCCGGGGATGAAGTAATGTACCCTGAAAATTTCGGATGGCCGTTCAAAAGTGAATAATTAAATAACAACTCAGTTGCCTTTGACAATATTTCCCCCGGGGGCCGACCGAGTTCGGGGAGCGGATCGTCGCCCAATAGATCCATCAGCTCAATGGAACTCTTTTCCGTAGTTACCGGCCTTTGTGCTATGGTATCGAGAAATAGCGCAATCTGATCAATCAGCTCGTATCCTATTTTTTTAAATTCCCCAGGCGGAATCTGGATACCTTTACTACTTTCACTTGTCATGTCCTAAGTTTTAATTGCTCAAATTTAGCTGTAGTTAGCCTCAACAATTTATCTTAAAAGTCCAGATTGCACTACTTTAAAGTCCAAATCATTATTTTTAGATCGTAATTACCAGCCATGCGTAACTTTTACGAAAGCGTATTGCAGCATCCGAACTATTACCGGCAGTTCAACTGTAACGATACGCTGATCACCGTATTCAGCTGTCCCGCTGAAGCACGCCTGATGAAAACGAGGTTTTCGGCGTTATGGACCCAATACAATTATCTTTTCTATGTGGTAGAAGGCAGGAAGATATGGCATACGTCAGAAGGTTCGTATGACATTGGCCAGGGCAGCTGCATATTCATCCGGAAAGGGGCCTTTGTGCTGGAGCAATTTTTTGATGTAGGCTTTTGCCTGGTGCTGTTCTTTATCCCGGATGATTTTATTTGCCAAACCCTGGGTAAAAAATTCAGCGCGCCTGCTACACCTGCCCAGCACAGGCAAGTGTTCACCTTAAATACCAGCGAAACGCTGGCTGGGTTCTTTCTTTCTATGGCCTCCTATTTCGGCGAAGCAAAGGAACCTGCGCAATCCTTGCTGGAACTGAAGTTTAAGGAATTGATCTTAACCATTGCGGATAACCCGTCCAATGCAGGCTTGCTATCGTATTTTTGTTCGTTGGTTCATGAGCCGCGGCCGGTCGCGCTGGAACGATTGATGACGGACAATTATCGCTATAACCTGAAGCTTGAGGAGTTTGCGAGGATGAGCAACCGCAGCCTTTCAGCCTTTAAGCGTGATTTTCAGCACTTATTTGACACCACTCCCGGGAAATGGCTGCTCGAAAAGCGATTAAGCTATGCCAGGCACCTGCTCAGTACGACACAAAGCACAATAAATGAGATAGCATTTGAATCAGGTTTCGAAACCGTTTCCCATTTCAGCCGCGCATTTAAAGAAAGGTTTGGATCTCCGCCATCTTCCCTCCGGCTAAGTTAAAAGCTGATTTTTTTGGCTGTATATAATTCACCCCCCCTTCGTACGTTCAAAGTGGGGACCTGGACGGATGTAAGCCGAAAAACACTTTTATCCCTTATTTTTTTGTGTTGTTAGGGAAACTTATGCCGGGGCCAAAGAAACAAGTAAACTCCTTTATTTTACCGTCTTTCAATGTAAAATATTCCGTGTTCTCCATTTCCTTGCCATCCAAAGTCCAGCCATGATAGAGCACAAAGGCATTATCTCCATCAACGACAAGCTTATCGATTTGAAAACTTTTGATATTGTATGCATTTGGCCAGCATCGTTTCTTATATTCCACTATATCAATATGGTCATCATTTGGGCTGTTGAAATTAAACCCATCAGCAAAAAGGGACTTCAATAGGTTCCAATCTTTTTTCTCATAAGCGGTATAAACCGCTCTAACTGTTTTTTCATTAGCTTCCTTGCCGCTCTGGGCGGAACAGTTAATGGTAAGCAAAAGCAGCGTGATGGCAAATAAGCATCCAGGCGCAATTTTTTTGAGTGTATTTTTCATTTTATATAGTTTTTTCGTTTCGTGTACGTTTATGGTCGTTATTTTGCGGTATTATTGGGGTAACTGATGCCGGGGCCAAAGTAACACACATTCTCTTTTATCTTCCCGTCTTTAAATTTAAAATACTCCGTGTTCCTGAATAATTTACCACTTGTAGTCCAGCCGTTATAGGTTACAAAGGCTTCATCTCCATTAATCATCAGTTTATCTATATCAAATCTTTTGATATTAGCGGAATTTGGCCAGCATCTTTCCTTATAGACGTTTACATCAATATGATCATCATTCGGGCTGGTGAAAGTAAAACCATCCGCGAGCAAGGACTTTAACATGTTCCAATCTTTTTTCTCGAAGGCCGTGTAATAAGCTTTAATTAGTGTTTGGTTTGGAAGCCCTGCACTCTGGCTGGTACAGTTGCTGTTAAACAGGAGCAGCGCAGCGACCAATAAGCATCCAAGCGCATTTTTTTTGAGTGTAGTTTTCATATCTTAATTTTATCTAATGTGTTTTAATCAACTTGTTGAGTTAAATTATTATCAATGTGCCAGGCCAGCCGTTTTTCTAACCCTTCAAATTGTTTCCAATTGATGGGAAGCAAAAGGTGAACCGCGCCCTGAACGTAGCATAATTGTTTTCTAAAAAAACTTTAGAAAGTTCCAAAAAAAAAGTCAGATACCTCGCGTATTTGACTTTTTAATTAACTATTAACTGATCGTACTATTAACGTAGCTACCTGATCAGCTGTATCAAATGTAAACAGCGAAGAATTATTCGAATGAGTGAATTGTACCAATTTATGTAATTTAACGGCTCCCGTTAAATTAGCCTAATAAAAAGCCGCCCCTGAATTGAGGCGGCTTGGCATGTTCAAATATTAGTTTTAATTAAGTCTGTTAATGATCAATATTTTAGCTTTCTGCTTTGCGCCTTTAGCTTTTTTACTCACGGCCTTGGGCCCTGGTACGTGAATGTTTCCACGAAGGTGGTACGCGGTACACCGGGATTGCCCTGATCCATTATGTACGTAACCTGGAATACAGAACCGGCCTGGCCAGGACTTCCGCTGGTATATTTATTTACGCCGGTTGGGGATAATACTGCCGACCGTAAGTGCGAGCCTGAGTATTGCCCGTAATAATTGGTAACAGCTGTAATGGAGCTGCCGCTGAAGGTAAATACCGGGGCAAATGACCCATAATAGCTGGCGCCTGTACTTGTGGTGATTGCGTGCCCGAAGCCCAGGTTCGGATCATAAAAGGCGTCGGTAGTGCCGCTTGCCGTTTCCAGGTAAACCGTTTCGGGATAGGAGCCGGTTATAGTTGAGGTTGTGTTATCCGACAGCGTACCGGTGACCGTATATTCACCGTCGTACTGGTTTTTCGCGCCAACGGCCAAAAGGAGTTCATTGTAATTACTGATCTGCTGCCCGCCGCCGTTTACTATTTTTATCGGCAAAATGAACAGCCCCGAAGGATCAACCAAGCTTGTGTTGACATTTATGTTCATAAAGACCAAATGCTGGCCAGCCGGTATCACAACCTGGTAACTGGGTATGGAATAGTCGGCAGCCGGCAGCAACGTATAGGGTACATTACCCCCGGTGTCCAACCCATTGGCAGTGTTATAGGTTGCAACAGCAGAGGGATCAACGGCTAAGGTAACAGTGACCGGAGTGCTCAGGGTGTTGGCATAGGCTAAATTTACAGCCACCTGGATCACCTGCGGGGTTGTTGAAATAGGCAATGCTTCAGGCACCAGGTTGCCCGGCAGGTTCCGCGCTTCAAGTGGCAACTCCACGAGTGGTATGCCTTGCGAGACATTTACATACCACTTACTGTCTTTGAGGCACGAGCTCAGGTTAAAAACCGCCGTAACCAAAATCATAGTTATTATTGAATATTTCATCTTTTTCATCTTTTTAGATTTTATTGGGCCCAAAATATTTTTGACGTGAATATGTCGATGTTACCCTGCAAAGCCAGGTTTGCCGGGTTGGTATTCAGTTCGCTAAGGGGGTAAGGTATTCTTAACGGAAGCGTTTGAGATACTGCGGCAGGATCCTGCGAAGCCGGGTTTTGCGGTAATACCGGGTAACCGGTCCTTCGGAACTCATTGTAGTTTTCGAGGTTAAAATAGCTATTCAACGAAATATATTTTTGAGTGATGATAGCTTTTACCTGCTGATTTAGTGTACCACCTGCGGGATAGGCCACGGCTGGTTGGGCCAGGTATGCTGCAACCGGTCCCTGTGCGTTAACCGCATTGAAGGACGCTGTGATGCCTGCATTGTAGAGCGCGGCGGCGGAACCGGGTATCCAGCCCCGGGCCACAGCCTCGGCCTGCAGGAATAAAGATTCATACGCAGAAAATATTATAGATGGCTGTTCAGGGCTTTTTATAATGCCGGGGCCAAGCGGGCTTGATACCGCGTTTGACGCATTTTGCGGGTTGCCCAGCTGAAGTGCGTTAATGGCGCCGTTGACTGTTTGATAGTAAGCAGAATCCCTGGGGTCGTTAAGGCTTTTCATCAGGTTAGATGCCACTATATTTGATCTTTGCGTTTCATAGCCGGCTCCGGGGTTGCCATTTTGATCGAATCCATAGATCGCATAAAAAGGATTTTCCTTGCCTAAGGCATTCGAATAACCAGGCTGGCAATCAGCTTCGGTTGCAACACCTATATAACCGATACTCGCAGTGGAGGCTAAGTCTGCCTGCGCCGTGTTGGTGCTTAGGTTGCTTTGGCGTATGGCCAGCCGTAATTTAAGGGTGTTTGCAAATATTTGCCAGTTGGTCATATTCCCCCCGTAAATAATATCGGAAGTGCCCGGATTGGTGGCCGAAGCCCCGCTTTTGCTAATTAAAGAGATAGCGGCATCCAGTTGCTTCACCAGGTCGTTGTAAATAGACTGGCCGGTATCATAAGCAGGGAAAAGTTTTGTGGCAGGCTGAAAGGCCTGGGTATAAGGCACATTATTATAATTATCCACCAGTTGCTCAAAGTCAAATGCCTTCATGATCATGGCAATTGCTTCAAAGTTCGCATCGGCGGGCACCGCTTCTGAGCTAACCTGCAAATTGTTATAGTTAGTGAGATTGCTGTATAGGTCGCCCCACGCGTCGTTAGGCTGGGGTGGAACAGTGATCGAAACCGCAAACTCCTGGAATTGAGCATCAGGCGTATAGCTGCCGCTAAAGCACCAGATCCCACCCCATTCGCCATATTCAGGATAGTCGAGCGTTAAAATCGCTGCGGACGATTCTTCAGCGCCGGCCAACGTATATTGCGGCGTAGTGACCGATGGAAAATCCGGGTTAACCTCCTGGTCGAGGTAGGTCTTTTTACAGCCGGCCATGCCGGTTATAAAAACTAATGTTATAATTGAAATGTATTTTTTCATCGCTTTATATTTAAAAAATTACAACGTTACTTTTAAACTGCCGCCAAATACCCGCGTGCCGGGTAATTCATTTATATCAGTAAACCCTCGTGCACTACTGGTCGGCAACGTATCGGAGAATTCAGGATCGGTATAGGTGTTCTCTTTAGGCACCCAGATAAAAAGGTTTCTTCCGGTTAATGCTACCGCAAGGCCCTTGATGTATTTTTTATTTTTAATAAACTTATCTAAGCTGAATGTGAGGTTTATTTCGCGCAGCTTCCAGAAGGCGCCGCTGGTGACCCATGGGCTGTTGGTGCTTTGGAATTGCGAAGTTTGCCAGAAACCATAATTACCATCCTGTACGCTAATGCTGGTGTTAGGTGCATAGGTGTTTGGCCCGGTTTGAATTACTGAATTTGGGTAAATAAACCGCTGGCGGCCATTTGATGCTGAATATGCGGATGAACCGGTAAAAACCAGTGAGTTGCCGATAGAATTATAAATTACATCGCCGCCACGGTATTCAAACACCGCGCCCAGGGTCACAAACTTATAAGTCCAGTTAGTTGTTACCCCTAAATCATACTTCGGGGTTGTTCTGCCAAAATCGGTGAGCGCCGATGCGGTTTGCGGATACCCGGTTGCGCCTACTACTACCTGGCCTTGCGGGTCGCGTATAAAATCGGTGCCCTGGAGTAATGGGAAAGGCTGCCCAACCACGGCATAGTCAAGGCCGCCCAGGGATAATTGGTTAACACCGGGCAGCAGTGATATAACTTTCGAATTATTGATGGACAGGTTGCCCCCAAGTGTCCAGCCGAAATTGTTTTTTGCCTGTGTAAATATTTGCCCTGTTAACTGGAACTCATATCCTTGTGATTGTGTTTCGCCAATATTTAATATAGAAGTAGAATACCCGGTAGCAATTGAGGTAGAAATGGGAACGGTTTGATTTCTGTCGAACGAATTATAATAAGAGAAATTAAAATCCAGCCGGTTTCTGAAGAAGGCCAGTTCAGTGCCTATTTCGGTTTCAGTGGTTATTTCAGGCTTTAGTGTAGGGCTATAGTTGACGCTGCTGGCACTTAAGCCACCCAGTGATCCGTA
The DNA here is from genome assembly GCA_013286235.1 of Bacteroidota bacterium. GTDB lineage: Bacteria > Bacteroidota > Bacteroidia > Sphingobacteriales > Sphingobacteriaceae > Mucilaginibacter. The sequence goes on along the minus strand of JABDGE010000022.1, from coordinate 38,304 downwards.
CGGGAAACCCGGGGTAATACCAAAGGTGTCGTAAATTGAGTAAGGCCCGATGTTAATATTACCAACCTGGCTTACCGAGCCATAGAACTTTGCATAGGTTAAAACATCACTGTTCTTCAACGAGGCGATCACATCAGTAGGCACGAAGGAGACCTTTGCCGAAGGATAATTAAACGATCGTTCAGCTTTGGATAACCTCGAATCCTGTTCATTTCTGAAGGTTCCTTCGAGGGTAAGGAAACCTTTGTAGCTCAAATTCAGGTCGCCGAAAAATGAAATATTTCGCACTACATAATCGCCTTCCTGCGCTACTGGCTGGCCGCCTATGGTATTGATATTATAAAAATTATCTACCAGCAGGTCGCTGCTCCCGGTTATTTGATACTTATCGTATAATTGATAGATCGAGTTACCCACCAGGAGGTCGGTTTTAATATCCTTGATCAGGTTGGGGTGAAAATCAACCAAGGCATCGCCCTGAAGCCGGGCGTACCCGGGGTTGTTGTTTGTACCGTCGCCATACTGGTAAACGTCATAAGCACTGCCGGGCGATACGCCGGTTACAAATACTGCTGGGTTACTGCCTGCACCGAATGGATCGCTGATGGAGTACGGCGTAAAGTTTACCTGTGCCTTGGTATATTCTTCCTGGTCGATGCCAAAATTATCAGAGACATGGTAACTTATGGTTAACCACTTTGTAGCATCGACTGCTAACTTTAGCTGGCCCAAAAATACATCCCGCTGCTCATTTCGCCGTGCCTCGTCAACGATCCAGTATGGGTTGATGGCATAAGCATCAGGATAATTGCTTGCATTGCCGAGATCAGAGTTCGGATTCTGGAAATCCTTAATGTTATAAAACGCCGGGAGCTGCAAAATGGATGAATACAGGTCATTAGCGCCGGCGGTGGTCACATAACTACCGGGCAACGGGATTCCGTATTGTGTGTTTAATGGATTGTTATTCCCTATATAAGTACTGATCGTGGTTTTACTATATTCGACCGAATAATCGACGGAAAATATTCCATCGGTATGGTGCCCCCGTATGCTGAAGGCATCCCTGACATTTTTATCATTCGGTACAACAGTTGTCCGGTATGCATTTTGAGCAGAAACAAAAATGCTGTTCTTAGCATCGCCCTGCGAGTAGGAAATATCATTCTGCTCGGTAATACCTGTTTGGAAAAATGCGTCGATCGGGCTAACCGGGTACGCTTTGTAAGGTACAATGTCCTTTACACCGTTGGCGCTATCAAGCGGAGCGCCCAATTGTACCGGCTGACCGTTATAGGCCGGGCCATATTCCTGGTTTTCGTAAGGAACATACTCCGTAAACCCGGTAACCGGGTTTATATAATTACCTTCACCACCATAGGTTCCAAAACTTGTTTGCAATTTGGGATAGAAGGCCACCATTTCGGCCTGCACAGAGTTTTGATAGACGATAGTTGGTTTGCCCGTAGATGAACCTCTTTTGGTACTGATTGCTACCACACCGTTGGATGCTTCGGAACCATAGATCGCCGCGGCGCCGGCGCCCTTCAGTATGGATATATCGGCGATATCATTTGGGTTGATGGAACTAAGCAGTGCACCAGGCATCGGAACGCCGTCCAATACGATGAGTGCGTTGTTGTCGCCTTCGAGGGAACGGTTACCGCGAAGAACGATCGCAATGTTTGGATCGACGCTGTTATCCAGTTCGTAAACAGCCAAACCAGCCACTTTGCCCGTTAAACCATTGGCCACGTTTGTTGCGTCGGTCGCGGTAATTTGTTTAGCGGTAATCTCGGCCGTAGAATAACCCAGTTCTTTTTCTGAATGTTTAATGCCTAATGCGGTTGTTACCACTACCTCTCCCAGCACCTGGCTTGCAGGTTCGAGCACAACGTTTATAACCGAATTGGCGCCAACAGGAACGGTTTGGGTGTTATAGCCGATATATGAGAATATAAGTACTGCGTTGGCTGGTACATTAACGGTATAGGAACCATTGGTGGCTGTTTGAACACCAGTAGTTGTTCCTTTGATCTTTACTGATGCGCCTATAACAGGCAGGCCATCATCCTTGGCCGTAACTGTACCGGTAACCTTATGGTTTTGTGCGAAAGCCTGGAAGAAAACAGCCAGGCTTAAACCTATAATTAAAAGTAATTTTTGTTTCATGTTAGTTAATTTAAAAGAGATGTTGGTTCTTGTATGTGTACTGTTTTGATAAAGTCGCAGTCACGGGGGGCGCAGATGAGCGTATCTCATGGTAAATAGAATTATCAGTTAAAAAAATTTCCCGAAACGAGGAGTATCGAGTATTGTAATAATACGGCGTAAGATTTTTGGCAAATAGGTGGAAACTACCAATAATCAAAATCCCCCTTTTAGGGGTAGCCCTGCGGAGCTTAGTCAAGGTAAATTTGAACTATGGCTTACCGGCGAAAAAAATGAGCAGCGAAGTGATAAATGGTTTACCATTTTATTTAAATGAGCCAAAAATGGCGTTGGACTTTTTAGTGGAAAAGTTGGGATTTGTTGTGCACACGCATCCTGTTTCAAAAAACCTAAGCGGTGTGATGATTGGCGATAACTATGGAAATTTCTATGAAATCTTTACCACCGCCCGGCAAAGTGTGAATGACAATAATGATCCCAGCCTGGTCATCAACACCACCGACTGCTTAAATGACTTTCATCATATCGGCCCGGATGGATTAAGTATTTTAAACAAGCCGCATTATATACCTGAAGGGTTGGCATTCGAGATCTTAGACCCATGGGGCAACAAATACACCTTTTTGGAAAGAAGAGATTATACTGATTGATGAAAACTTTTAAAGTGCTATACAATCAAAATAAGCTGCATAGTGAAATAACTACTGAAGCCAGCTATACTGATCAGAGAAATGAGCTTTCATTGCATGCCGTGTTCAATGGCAGTGAAAAATATAAGATCGGTAAAAGAACCGTGACTGTTTTTCCGGGTAACTTTTTGATCATTAATGAAGGGACCGCGTATGACCGGACTATTTATTCGGATTCAATAGCCAGTACTTTTGCAATCTTTTTTTCAAAGAGATTCCTCCAGGATTTTCAATATGGTTTTTCCTCATCTGACCGAAAACTGATCGACGAGCCGATTGATAGCGAGCTAATACAACGCAGCACTTTTTTAGAAACAATATATCCATGTAAAGGGGATATTAAATATAACCTGTCGCATCTGATCGATCATTTTAATGAAAACTCCGACGACCTTTTGCTCGACGATTATATTTATCATTCCCTGCTGCTTTTTTATCGTCTTTATTATAGAGAGGTACTGCATAAAAGCAATCGTTTAGATGCTTTAAATGCCAGTACGCGGGATGAATTGTTTAAAAGATTAAGCCTGGCCAAGGATTTTATGTTAAGCAATTATAACCAGGATATCAGCCTGGAGGATATAAGCGCGCATGCCTGTTTATCGCCGACACATTTGTTCCGCACTTTTAAACAGATATATAACTGCTCTCCGCACCAATACCTGATACAAACCAGGCTGGACAATGCACGGCATATGCTGAAAAACACGGACTATACATTAAATGAAATTGTGAACCTGGTTGGTTTTACTTGCCCCAGCACATTTATAAAGCTTTTCAAAAACAAATTTCATTTTACCCCCGGGACTTATAGAAATCATGTAGCATAGGCCCGGGGGTGTTTTATGCGAGTGAAGAATCGAGAATCAAGAACCAAGAACCAAGAGCCAAGAGCCAAGAGCCAAGAGCCAAGAACAGAGAGCCGGGTTGAGTAGCAGTAGCAGTGGCAGTAGCAGTGGCAGGAGAAAGAGTCAGGAATCAAGAAAAATACCGATGATATGGACAAGTTATCAAATGCAAAGTGGCCGGAATTTAATTCCTTATTCAGGTTCCTTCCCCCATTTGCAGGATTATTTTGACTCTTGATTCGTGTATTTAAGGATAGTTGCGGCAATTTTTACCGCGAAGAAACGGAGGAGGCATCGAGAACCCCGGGGCGCAGGTCTCTTTACCCCTCCTTACCTCCCCTGAATTTCGGGGAGGAACTTTTAGCGCCGGGGATTACTAAATCGCCCGGTTAAACATTGAGGACGCGGAGGAGGTACTGAGAAACCAGGGCACAGGTCTCTTTACCCCTCCTAACCTCCTCTTTGTATTCTGTCAATCATTAAAATGACGGATAGTCTTAAGCCTTAAGTCAAAAGTCTTAAGTCGAAAAGTACAAATTGACATAGAAGACCGGGGAAAAGTATATATCGAAAGGGAAATATCCTAAAACGTACCGCCCTGCATTGCGTGATTATGAACCAGAATGATAACATTTTTAACAAATTGCACTATAGTCAAATTTTCGATGCTGATATTTACATTGAAAATAAAATAACCTGGTTTTGCCTTTAGGTACATGATATACAAAATGTTTAGTTTTCCTAAAGGAAGATCAATAGCCGTTATGTTCTTCATTTTGGCCATAATGTTATGGTCCCCGGCTGTTTTTGCCCAAAAATACAGCTTTACAAATTACGGTATCGAGGATGGATTGGCTCAATCGCAGGCGACGCGCATCGCCCAGGACAATAGCCACCGGCTTGTAATAGCGACATTTTTAGGGGTCAACAGGTTCGACGGGAAGACATTTACACCGGTAACTAAAGATAATACTTCAACTGATTTTGCGGCTGCGCTGACAATAGACCATAGCGGAAAGATTTGGGTGAGCAATTCAAAAGGACTATATTATTTTTATGCCGATAGAACCACCAGGTTTGTTGGGGATAAGAATGATTCCCTGATCGCGGCAACTGAGCTGATAGCCGACCGCCTTGACAACATCTGGGGGTTAAGAAATCAGCGTTTGTTTAAAATAAGCGGGGGCCGCATGCAAAATGTGAGTGTTACCGGAGGGAAGGATATTGTAACAGCGCTAACCATAAACAAATACGGAGACATGCTGGCCGCCGTTCAGAATGAGGGGGTATACTGTTTGAAAAGTCAAAAATGGATCAGTACTATACCTCTTAACCTTTCAAAAGGCGCCGTCATCAAGCAATTTATCGTTGACCGGAACGATGACGACGCTATATATCTGCTAACCGGAACCGGGGTGTTTTATGCGAGGAAAAATACTGTCAGGGAGATAAAAATCGACTTTCAGAAAAACGGTGTAAGCGCTGTCAATTGTTTGGCCCAGGACAATTCGAATGGATTATGGATCGGTACAAACAAAGGGGCTTATTATTTCAACAACAATAACCCGAATTATTTTGATCAAAGCAATGGGTTTACTGATTACCCGGTTAATCACATTTTTAAGGATTTTGATAACAATATATGGTTCGGTACAAACGGGGCGGGCATATTTAGATTTGAAGGAGATGGCTTTTTAATTTTTGACCAGGCACAGGGCATTACCGAGCCAATTTTGCAAGTGGCCAAAGACAGGAACAATACTATCCTGATGACAGGCGGGAGCAAGTTAATGGCCTATAACGGGAAAAAAATAAGCCAAATTAAGCTTCCTTCGATGGATCCCGCTGATATTTTCCATTGTTTGTATACAGACAAAGAAAATGACACCTGGATATGTACGGTACAAGGATTATGGAAAGAAACAGGATCGAATTTCACCAGGATTTACCCGGGGAATAAAAATGACCCCAAGATACAGTTTAATGCCGTGCAGCAAGACCGGTTGAAAACAATGTGGGTGGTTACAGGCAACGGATGTTATTATTGGGATAAAGGCTTTAAAAGGATAAACGGCATAAACGGCATATGCACCGGCCTGATCGAGACAGGTCCGGATTCGATACTGGTTGGCGCGCCTAATAGGTTATTCCTGGTAAAGGGCAAGAAAATAGACACCACCTTCAAAGCGGATTTCTTAAAGGGCTCGAACATAAACTGTTTGAAATATTATAAAGGCCGCATTTACATTGGGACTTTTGAGCACGGATTGTTTATATGGAATCCCCATGGCGGCCCGGTAATTCATTTGGATGAAAAAAACGGGTTAAGCTCGCCGAGCGCTTACAGTATCGATATCGATAAGGATGAGGTATTGTGGGTAGGGACGGGGCGCGCGGTGAATCAATTTAGAATAAAAAACGACGGTACATTCCAAAGAATAATCAACGAAAATATCAGTAACCTGTTTGTGGAATGCAACCAGGATGCACTTTTACTTGACGATAACCAGGTTTGGATCGGAACCACAAGGGGCCTGCTTGTAGTTAAAAGGGATTTGCCTTTAAACCCGTTTACCGCGCCCCATACAACTATACAGAACGTGTTGTTTTACAACAAGCAAGCGGTTAAGTACACCTATAAAGATGGCTATAAGGAACCCGAAAATTTAAAACTTCCTTTTAATAACAGCCACATTACCATCGGTTTTGATGGCATTTATTTAAAAAATCCGCGTAATGTTTTATATAGTTATAAATTGTGGCCGCTGGATGCGCGGTTTTGCCCCCAGGTAAACAATAATGTTGTTGATTATCCTTCCTTACCGCCCGGTAAATATGTTTTTTATGCCAGGTCGTTCAACCTCGCGGGGGCGCCATCAAATATTGCGCGCTTTTCTTTCGAAATAACCCCTGCCTGGTACCAAACCGCTTTGTTTAAAGTAGCAATGGTATTATTGCTTTTTTTGGTCAGCGCATCAACATGGAAATATTTTAGCGTGCAGGAAGAGCGGAAAAGAAAGTTGATAGCACATTTGCGCCTCGAAGAGCAGGTTAAGGTCCGCAAACAGACAGCGGAAGATTTTCATGATGATCTCGGGAATAAATTAACCAGGATCAATGTGCTCTCGGACATACTTTATAAAAAGGTTGACGTGGCCTTTTCCGATCAAAGAAAACTTATCGACCAGATCAAGGAAAATGCCGATGCTTTATTTACAGGCAGTAAACATATTTTGTGGGCGCTTGATCCTGACAACGACCGCTTATCAGAAGTTTTAACCCATGCAAAAGAATTCGGGATCGACCTTTTTTTAAACTCACCCATTGGTTTTACTTCTGATTTAACAAATGATACCTTTAAGGAAATAACTTTGCCGATGGGCTATGGCCGTAACATTACGATGATCCTTAAAGAATTATTTAATAACGCGTTAAGGCATTCCGGTGCAAAAAACGTTAACGCAACCGCCTTTTTAAACGACGATAACAGCATGAGTATAGTCGTGGAAGACGATGGTAAAGGCTTTGATATCGAAACCATAAAAAGCGGTAATGGGATGCGGAATATCAATAACCGGGCGAAAAAGATAAACGGGGTTATTGAGACGAGGTCGTCGTTAAATGAAGGTACAAGCGTTACCCTCACTATTAAAAAGATACCGCATTTGCACTAAAAGATGAAAAATACCACCATCGCGATTATCGAAGATGACGAAGTGCTGAGGAATGCCTACACTACGCTGATCAATGATGTTGAAGGTTTTTTTGTGGTTAGTTCCTATGCTTCATTTGAAGATGCTTCAAAAAACGTCGTCAATGACAGCCCCGCGGTTGTAATGCTCGACATTGAGCTGCCCGGCACAAACGGAATTGAGGCTATACTTTGGATAAAGAAAAAGCTCCCCAAAACCTATATCATCATGCTCACCGTGTACGAATCGGAAGAGCAGGTGTTTAACGCACTGTCAAACGGCGCTTCGGGTTACCTGACCAAGAATAGCCCGATATCAAAGATCATCGACTCCATAAAGGAAGTTTGCGAGGGCGGCGGCCCCATGAGCACCAACGTAGCGCGGATGGTGATCAAATCTTTCCAAAAAAACCAGCAGTCGCCCTTATCAAGACGCGAAACTCAAATACTGGAAATGGTAAGCGAAGGCAAAAGCCGGTCGCAGATTGCAAACGACTTGTTTATTGATTCGGAAACCGTAAAAACGCATATAAAAAACGTGTATATCAAACTCGATGTAAATTCCAAAGCAGACGCGATCAAAGCCGCACGGAAGGATAAATTGATATAATATTCGCCAGCTCAAGTGTTATACTTGCACCGGCTTTAACAGCAAGCACTGTTTGTTTATAAATAAATGTCTTTAAAAACCAAATTGCATAATGGCAGTTCCACTATAAGCTATCGAATATCATCATACGGAGGTTCTTGAATTTTAACGGTTGTATCATTTTAGCAACTTATCGGCTGTTCGGGTATCATATTTGTCTGAATTTTTCTATATTTTTGTTAGATGAACAAGAAAGCTAAAAACTTGGTTAAGGATAAAACCTCTTTGAGAGCGCAGATACTAAAGTCGATGGTGGCCTCCTTCAAAATAGAGGGTATCCATATCTCTGATGACGCAGCAGCGTCCTCGCTAAAAAGGATATCTGTTAGCCTGGAAAAATAGAGCTGATCAACGCTACCATTAATGCATAATCTTTTTCAGCTGACTTTTGTATGGCCTTAACACAAGTGTCGAAACTTTCTTTATTTATTTTTTCAAACAATAACGCGTCATATCCTTGTTTCCTGGCCATTAAGTTTGCCAATATCCTCGCCGTTCGCCCATTCCCTTCTCTGAAAGGGTGAATAAACAATAATTCACCGTGAACTATGGCTATACTTTTGATGAATTCTTCTCTCGAAGTATACCTGTCGGGTAAATTTTTTAATATTTCACGGTCGGATGTCAGCATCGACTGCGCAAGATATTTAGCAGCTGGAAAAGGGAACCCGCCCTTTGAAATATTCACATCACGCAGTTTTCCTGCGAAACTATATAAATGTTGTAAGGATAACCTGTGTATTTGAAGAATATATTTGACATTAAATTTAGTTCTGCCGGTCAGTTCCTCGGAAAGCACAATTTCCGCTTTTAGGAAGCCGTCGAACTCTGCCAAAGCGATATCTTCACTTGAAGTCAGGTTTAAGATATTAGGAAGCACCTCGGCCTGGTTATTATGTAGCTTGTATTTCATAAGCTAAGATAATCAACAAAGGCTAATAAATAACCAATGAATTTGCCGACCTATAGAAATAAGACCAGCAAAAATGAAGAGAATATTTATAATATTCCCGCCCCAAGGTCTTTGAGAGAAACCCCGGGGGCGAATAAAACCTTCTTGCGCCCGCGGAAGCAAAGCTCTACAAATTACACTCGATTTAGCTTTTATATAAATTTAAAGTCCACTAATTTGATAGGTTTAATATATTTACTTATTTTCGCCTTACAACTAATAAATCTTCAAAACAATTAACTGATATGACTACAAACACTACTCAAACAGCTGGGGAAAAACAATCCTCCGGCTGGCAGGAATTTTGGGCAAAAGAAGACTGGTGGGCAGTTTGGCTCGGGCTGGGTATCCTGATCGTTGCCTATGTGCTTTATCTTTCCGGCTCCAGCATCTCATGGATCGCGGTGGCTCCGGCCAAATGGTCATCCTTGTCGCAGCTTGGCGCCCAGTTTTCAAAGAATGGTATAAAGTACCTTGCGTTGTTAGGCGCTTTCCTGGTGCTATTTAGCATCGTGGTGTCGTTCATTGGGCAAAAGCCAAAGGCTTTTATTCCGTCCTTTATTTTCCTGTTTATACTGTCGACGATCATCTACGCCGCGGGCAACTGGGATCAGGCCAATCGTTATAACCTGGAACCGCCGCTGGTTGCGCTCGTGGTAGGGCTGATCATTTCTAATGTGATCGGCTTGCCGCGCTGGCTGGATGCCGGTTTCCGGGTGGAATTTTATATTAAGCTGGGCATTGTGCTGCTCGGCGCCACTTTGCCTTTCACGCTGATCATCTGGGCCGGGCCTGTGGCTATTTTGCAGGCTTCCATTGTTTCCATCGTTACTTTTTTGGTTATCTTTTTCACCGCCCGGAAGCTGGGCCTCGATCACCGGCTGGCGGCGGTATTGGGAGCGGGTGGCGCTGTTTGCGGCGTGTCAGCCTCGATCGCAGTTGCCGGCGCCGTGCGGGCCAAAAAAGAACATCCGCCCATCGCTATATCGCTGGTGGTAGTTTGGGCTATTGCGCTGATATTCGCGCTGCCACTAATTTCGCGCACGATCCATCTGCCTACAGGGGTAGCCGGCGCCTGGATCGGAACCTCGGAATTTGCCGACGCGGCAGGCCTGGCCGCTGCCCAATCGTATGGCGGACTGGCAGGCGCACATTCGGGCATTGCAGGAACGGCGGAACAAGCGCTTGCATCGTATACCCTTATCAAAGTTATCGGGCGGGATATCTGGATCGGGATCTGGTCCTTTGTATTGGCGCTGATTGCAGTGACCGTTTGGGAGCGTTCGGAAACCAGCTCAAAAGTGCAGGTGGGCCAAATCTGGTGGCGCTTTCCTAAATTCGTCATCGGCTTCCTTATCGCCTCGGTGCTTACGACGCTGATCGTGCATGGCCATACGCTTCCTGATTACAATAAATTGGTAAAACCAACGCTCATCACACCTATCATATCCTTGCGGACCTGGGCGTTCACCTTTAGTTTTTTAAGTATCGGCCTTACCACGCGGTTCCGCGAATTTGCCAAAGCTGGTATCAAACCCTTTGTCGCGTTCACCGCCGGAGTGGTTGTAAACGTTGCGTTGGGATATTTCCTGTCGGTGATCGTTTTCGCTCATTACTGGTCAACCATTGTGACGCATTGAGGCATGAAAATTTTTAAGTCGATTCAATTTGGTAAATCCGGGCAAGCCTGCCAGGACTGCGTGCATTTTCAAAACGATCCGGCGCTAATCGAGGAGGTTTATCCGGGACTGACAGTGATGAGTTCGGGGTTCGCGTCGGTAAGGGATAGGGATGGTTTTTGCAATTGTCACCAGCTTTACCTTTCAGGGAGGGACAGTTGTGAGCGATTTGAGGGGTCGGAAGGGCGAAAGAATCTTTGATCTAAAGGGGATGGTTTTTGCAGCGGGACCACGCGACGATAGCAATATTTGTAAACAAAAATTTATTAAAAACCTTCGGGGCTCAATACTCTTTTTTCGGTATCCCGATATAAAATTTCTACGCCAACCCAGTTACCATCCGCTAAAATATGCTGTGCCCAATTGATAAGCTAATCACATCATTGCGCACGATAATATAGTCAAGGGAGGTGGCTTGCCTTAGACCAAGGCTGCAACCAATGGTAAAAAAGGTTCCGCCTGCGACGTGGAGACCGGCCAGTAGGTTTATACCATAATCGAGTTTGTTCCCGCTATAAAATGTGTATTTATCGTTATAATAAGCGTCGGTAACGCCAAGGTAGGTGCTGCTGCCGCTTTCGCTGCCTGAAAGCCCAAAGCCAATATACGGGCCACCGCCGAAAAAGAATTTGCGACCGGCGGTATTGTATAAAATGTTTACAGGTACTTGCAAATATTGCAGATGCACATCTTCGTACCCTGCATAGGAATTCAGGCTATATATAGAATTGATCCTGCCGCCGATACCGGCATAAACCACCGCCGGCTCGATAGACCAGTGGCCGGCCGTTATCTCGGTATAGAGGCCGGCATGAGCGCCAAACGTTAGGGCAGCCGTTTCGCCAACGCCGATCATGCTTTGCGAGCCGAGTGTTGATAAGTTCGGCCCGGCGAAAACACCCAGTTGTACGGCCTGGCTGCAGGCTATCGTGGCGGTGCAGAGGCAAGCGTAAATAAGTAGGGTTAACTTTTTCATCTGCTTTAATTTAGATATTTGGTATATTTAAGACGGGCCGTACAATATTTTGGTGGTATAAATATAGGGTAAGGCTTGGTTGTTATGCCGGTTGCGCGTAACCGATGGATGGGCCAGAAATTCAAAACCGGGAAAGAACATGATAATAGTACGTACTTTTGCAAATGCTCCAGGTAATTTGAAACCGTATTAAAAAGAAAAAGCCCAAATCTTTCGACTTAAGGCTTTCGACTTGGGAGTGATCGCAACTGGATTTTGTTCGAACCAATTTATAGATCAACTGCGAAAAATATCTGAGTGGAAAAATACTTGCACCCAATGACGCGCTCAACTCGCTGATACAATTCTCGACCCAATTTATCAATGATTTGAACAGACCTGCATCATTTAAACAGCCCAAAGAAGGTAAAAAAATGTACAGTCGGGGGTAATGATATTTTTTTTCAGCCAGGATAAAGAAAATAAAAGACGCATATCTTTTGGTCTCTGGTTCGGGCCCAGGTGGCCGCACATCAGTAAAAGCCCGTTCATGCTTTTTTATATTGGACTTTACAGGCAACCAAACTTGGACTTTACAGGTAACCTTGATCAAAAATTTACAGCGAACTTTGCCCTATAAATTTTTTAGCACATGAAAAATAAAAAAGCTTATATCATCACCGGGCCGACTTCTGGAATAGGCCATGCGACGGCGCTGGAACTGGCTAAATACGGTACGCTGATCCTGGTTGGCCGTAACCCGGAAAAACTCGCCCAACTACAAAAAGAGCTGAAAAACGCAGGGCATGACGCCATTCCGGTTATATGCGATATTTCGGACATGAAAAGTGTCAAAAGCGCCGCACAGGAAATCATCGCGCTGGGTCTCCCTATTGCAGGCTTATTGAACAATGCCGGTATTATGCCCTCCAAACCGCTCAAAAGCGCCCAGGGCTGGGATCTGACCTTTGCGACCAATCATCTCGGGGCGTTCGCCCTGACAGAGGCGCTTGCGCCACATCTGCCGGACGGGGCCAATGTTGTTTTTATCGCTTCCGCCATTGAGGACCCGGAACGCAGGCCGGCCAAAGTCATGGGGATGAAGGGCGGCCGGTTTATTTCTGTAGCGGCCAGCGCACGCGGCGAGTGGAAAGCAGGCGGTGCTAAAATGCCCGGCATAGATGCTTACGCCACTTCTAAACAATGTATCCTTGCAGCAGCGTTCGCCCTCTCCCGCGAAGACCGGCGATTATATTACAATGCGATAGAGCCGGGCATCACCCGCGGAACCAGTCTTGGCGGTGAAAGTACCAATGCCTTTGTCCGTTTCCTCTTCGGCCACCTGATGTCAATACTCCCTCCTTTTTCCCATTACAGCAGTACGCCTGAAAAATCAGCAAAGGTGATCACCAAAGTATTGACAGATGATTCGGGCAGCACAGGGGTATATTTTGACGAAAAAGGACAGCCGATGTTGGGATCCGAGCAGGTTCGTGATCCCAAATTTCAGGACCGCGTTGTCGCAGAAACCCGCACCTTGCTGGCAACAATTCAATGAGTAAACCAAATTATCATATCGGGGTGATCTCAGCCGAACAGTTCGTTGCTGAACACACATTTACTTATATCATCAAAGGCGAAATGTATCTGTATGATGGCAGCAACAGTCATGTGCTGCGGTCGGGTGAAAGCGGGCTGGCACGCAAAGACAGCCTAATCCGGTTTAAGAAGGAAATGGTCAACGATGAACTCGAAAAGGTATTTGTTTTCTTTGATGAGCAATTTCTCAAAAAATTCCAGGCCAAACATCATCCCGGAGTTCCAAAATCCGGATCAGGCGAAACCGTTTTATTACTTCCCGCAAATAAGCTGTTGCCGGCCTACATCCAATCGTTACTGCCGCACTATGACCATGGAAAAATAGCCGAAGCTTTTGCAGATGTTAAGCGCGAAGAACTGCTGCTGGTCTTATTGCAGGCACAGCCAGAACTGGCAGGCCTGTTTTTTGATTACCGCACGCCGGAAAAAATAAACATCGAAGAGTTTATGAACCGAAACTACCAGTTTAATGTGAGCCTGGAGCGCTTTGCGTACTTAACAGGCCGGAGTCTTTCCGCATTCAAAAGGGATTTCAAACAGGTATTTAACGATACGCCAAGCCATTGGCTAGTTCAAAGGCGATTGCAGGAAGCTTACTTCCTAATCGATAAAAAGGATCAAAAACCTGCCAAGATCTACCTGGACCTAGGTTTTGAAACGCTCCCGCATTTTTCTCATGCCTTCAAAAAACAGTTTGGGCTGGCGCCTACGGAACTGATCACTCAGAAAACGGGGCCTACAACGAATGCCTGAAACAGTTTGCGGAAGGAACTGACAAGAATTAAAGGACCTCCGGAAGGTATGCAAACAGACCTCACAGACCCTTAAGTGGAAACCGAACCGTAAAAATGGTGCTTAAACAATTGGCTACTCACAAAAACAGACCAGATTTAGGATCGGTATAAAAGTTAAAAAGCAATATTCGAACCACTTTTCGGTGCATGCTAACAGTTTGCTTATGAGATTTTATGGGTATAAAAAAAGGAAACAACCACTCTTGGTTGTTTCCTTAAGTGAACGCTATGGTACGCCGTTCGAACCGTTTTATTGAAGATTTAAGGAATTTCAACGAGATAATTAAGTCTGGTGAGGTGTTGAATCGGTGATCTGAATGGGGTAAGAGTGCGCTCTTTGCATCAGCATTTTTTTTCAGGCAGGAAAAAGAAGCGGATATTACATTACATTCTAATTGAATTTAATGGCGAAGCATATAGCTTTTGACACGAATGTGCGAGTTGTAAAACATCCTTTTTCAGAAAGGACTCGGTAGCAAATTACGTAGTTTTTGTAGGTGATAATGTTCAGTTATCGTTTATTCGCAAATTAATGCAGTTACTATAGTGCCCGCACAATCAAATTTGTAGAATTAAGTCGATATATTTTAACTCATTCTCTTCTACACCACTATATAGTAAAGATCATGACTAATGATGAGGTACTTGGCAACCTCGTATTGGTAAATGGAACTACTTATCTTAGAACCTGCAGCCTAACAATATGCTTCGTGAATAATACAATGACTGATCTCGTCGCCGAAAACCTAATACGACAATAATCAGTAAAAAGACGGCTTCGAATATCCAATTCAAATCGTGACGGCAAGCAATGGTGACTGAAATGAAACAGAAGATGGAACTGAAAAATAAATTTCTTGAAAAGATATAGCTATAATAGAAATCATCTATTTTGCTCAAAATAGATGATTTATCATTTTCATCTTTCAACTCATTGGCAAGTTTAAAAAATTCAGCGGCCCTGCCTTTGTCTAAAGCTGCTACACATGCGTTATAGGCAGCATCAAGCTGTGCAACGGCAACGCCTTCTTTTTGCAATAAATATTCAATTACCTGTCTTGTCTGCACCATTTTGATACGTTTTCCTTTACCGTTAAGTAATTTATAGGATGGTGTACCCCAAATCCGATATATTACATAATGTTCGCCCCAACTGCCAAACGCATCATTGAAATATCCTAGTAAGTAACTAATGACCAGGAACAATAACAGAATGATTTCCGAAAGTTCCTTGGCATTTGTTGGTATTTTTTGCTCAATACTGGCAAAGTCGAATGGATAGCCAACATATAGAAATACAATGCCCATAAAAACGACCATACCAGGCAGTATGTTTTTTAAAAAATCCTCAAATCTGAATTTCATATTACGCTTTTGTTTTTAATTCGGTTGATCACATCTTTTACGGGGAAATCCGGCGGCAATGGCTTGAATTCCGCATCGTTATGGGTTAAGTCATAGGTTTGCCGCTGAAATGTCCTGAGTTTTTCAATATCTAGTTCGGTCACCAGGATGGCATCATTAGTTCCGCCTTTGAGCCTTAAAATATCTTTTTTTGCACTGGCAACGGGAGCTGTTAAGCGCGTATCGCCATATTGACTGGTATTGACCTGCGCCATATATAGGTGAAGATCACGCGTGGAAGCCTCCACAATGTTTGCATAATAATTGGTATCCTTGTTCCATTCCACACCGATCAGCAGATCAATTTTGCCTTTCATTAAACTGCGGTGTAGGGAATTCGCCAGCTCAAAACAGTAATAGGTTGAAAAGTAGATATTACGCCAGTTGAATATATCATAACGATATTTTATGGGCTTTGGAACCACGGCATGATTGCCTGTCACTAACAATTCCTCGCTTGGAGCATAATGATTTTTTAATCGGAATACGACAACAGCATCTTTTACTTTATTTACTTCCACCGGTAGAATGGTGATAATAAAGTTAAAAGCGACGCCATTTATAAGCAAATGTTCTAACCCCAGTGCTGTCAGAACCTGGTTTTTTTCCGCATATCTCGTGATACTCGACAATAGGTTAACAGGCACGAAAAACTCTGGAAATAGAAGAATGTCGGTACTTTCCTTCCGAGCGGTTCTTAATATCTTTGATAATCGCTGATAACGTCCCCGTGATAACACCGGGTCGCCGCAAATACTTGCGATAATGCTTTTTTCATCCACCATCGTGTTGGCAAAAGCAATTTTTGGTTTTGGTAGTTTTTCTTTTGTGTTGACCAGTATTTCCTGAACACAAACACTATCGGTTTTATCATAAGTCAGGCCATCAGCATAAATGGTAAAAAACTGGTCCTTAAAATCCTGCGATTCAAAAATATACGGAGGGAAATGATTCGAATTTATCTTTTTAAATAATTCATACGCATCGTCCAAATAAAATTTAGGACGATCCGGCGCGTCATCTTCCTCTGCATACCTACGTTTATTTTTCTTTGTACTTTGCACAATGTTAAACAAATTGTTTATTAACCGCCCCTCAGATAAAGAACAAGAAGACTTGTCGAATTTCTTTAAATTTTCAAATGCCTTTGCTATACAACATTCATAAAATTTAGCTGGGCGGGGAGAATTTTCTAACAGCTCCTCATCGAGTTCATAATTGGCCAGATCCAGTTTCAAACTGGTCAAATCGAACGCACTTGTTCGTGCAATTTTAGTATAGCTGAGCAACGGGTGTACCACATAGTGCTGCCTGATCATATTTGCCTCTCTGAACCTTACCACCCAAAAGGATTCCGGCTTGGTCGGCTCAAAAGTGTGATCAAAATAAAAGAGCGGATTGGCTTGAATTTCGGCCATGCGAAACTCGAAATGCCGAGAGGCATTTTGGGTGCTTTCTATAAACCCGGGATTAAGTGCCAGAGTCAGCTCGTGCGCACAATCCAGATAGTCGAACATGGTTTTCAGTAGTTCACTAGCGGTGACTTTTGTACCGGGAATATTATTGTCAATTTTTTTGAGCTCCTCAATGCAATGCAAATAAAACCGAACGTAACCGTCAGCATATTTATTCACCAGGAAAAAGGTAAATATCTTTTCCCATAAACGGTAAAATTCAAGACAATTCAAACCTTTGAAAAACTTTAGCACCTCATTGATTTCATCTGCGCCCATTGGCGGATCATGCCGAAGTGCGCTGAAAATATTATTGGTCAGGAACACGGTCAGCCCAAAACGATCTTCTTTATAATCTTTTAAGGTTCTGATCTTCGCATCCGCATTATCATAGTTCAAATGATATGCGCTTTCTTCAAAGGTTTCTTCGTTCTCATCTTCTTCCGGAAAGTCCCTGAACTCGCTGGTCCGTTCGTTCAGCTGTTTCTTCAACTTGTCTATTACCAAATCAGATTCTTCGTGGTCAAAAAAATATGCGAAGGTTTTATCACTTTGGCAGTAGAGATATTGATGGCTATTGATTTTCAATACTCTGTTTTCAGACCCATTTTCCTTCTCCGGGCTCAAAAAAACTGGCGTATCATAAATACTGAAAACACTTCGTAAATTTTTAAAAAAATATTTTTCTAAAAGATTAAGTTCGGAGAATTTCGCAGTGATTTGCTCTTCCTTGGATTTCCTGTGTTTAACCCTGGCTTTGTATTTATTGAATTCTTTTTCATCTGCATCGAACTCATCGGCATTTTTAGGATTAAAATCAGGTTCAGATATAACCATCATGATATCATCAACATAGCGGCCGTAATATGCGGGCTTAATTTGCCTTTCAATCTCTTTATCGAATTCACTCAGGAAATCATTGGCTAAGACATAAGAAGATAGCAAACCGATTGGCAAAATAACTTCGTTAGTTAGGTCTATTTTGTCGGCAAAATCGTAAGGTACATGATAACTTTTACAGATGAGCCGGGTATAATATTCATGAATTTTATAAAATACAGTGAGCAGGTTATATTCGGGTATCAACGGGGCATATCTTGGCTTTTCACGTCTAATGATATGCGCTTTGGGAATCCGCACAGAATGAAAATAATCTCGGATATCCAAATTAATGACCAAAGCGTTTTTCTCTTTTTTTAAAACCGTTTGCGCAGTGGTAACCGTTTCGTCCCGCCACTTTTGATACTGCCCGAAATAGGGCCGGAATAGACTTGACCCTTTAATCACTTCTGCTTTTTCCGGTGCAAGTAGCAAGCGGTTCCCATAGCAGCTGTTGGACAATTTCTTGTCAATTTTACTGCCGTAGTTCAATATCCATAATACCGAAATTAAATGTAATTCGATTGGTGCATCAATAAAGGCCGTCAAACGCGTCAGTTCATATTTGTTCTTGATACGTTGGTTTGTAATAATATTTTCGTCAGCTTTATCTTTGAATGCTTTAGGGTATAATGAAACATCGACTTCGCCTAAAAAATGGTCAAAAAATTCGGGCGCTTTGTGATTATCGTTAAGCGCATTAGCGAATTGCTCCAACTTTTCATCCAACGTAAAATTTTTACCCCCCTTAAAAATATCAGTCTCTTCACGGCGATAAGGCGTCTGATTATTGCCGAATAACGAACCTAAGACATCCTTACTGCGGTTCGTCTCGAATTCCACAAGTTTTCGCCTTAGTAAAATATCGGTATTATCGTAATAGATATAAGTCCTAAGTTTTTGGTAAGCTTCTTTAACGTCGTGGAATGAAAAGGCCATGGCAATGTTTAAATAAGGATTAGATCGTGCAGTGTTTTTTACGAATATATTAATTCACCGATGGTTTTTTATTATTTTTTTAAAGATATGAAATTTGCCTTAGTGTATTATGATATAAACATGCCCAGACATATTAATTCCTTAATTTTGAAAGTATAATGGAGATTCAGGACCTCGTCGTATCACTCGTTAACGTTACCACTACAAATATTTTTCTTACTGGTAAGGCCGGTACGGGCAAAACGACTTTGCTGCACCGAATCAAGTCGGAAACAAAGAAAAACCACGTGGTGGTCGCTTTTACCGCAGTGGCGGCAATAAATGCCGGTGGCGTGACGATTAATTCGTTTTTCCAGTTACCCACCGGCCCTATCATTCCGCAAAAGGAAGATTTGGCCGGAGATCAAACTTTATATCGATACAATCCTGATAAGTTACGACTCATTCGTTCGCTCGAATTGATCATCATTGACGAAATCAGTATGGTCCGGGTGGATTTACTCGATTGCCTGGATGTCACCTTACGAAAAATCAATTTGACCGATGCCCCCTTTGGTGGCATACAATTATTGTTGATCGGCGACCCGTTGCAATTACCCCCGGTAAAAGACAATTGGTCTTTGCTCAGCCGCTATTATCCGAGCCCTTACTTTTTTGACAGCACCGGCTTGAAGAAAGCCGGATTTGTGGCTGTCGAATTAACGACGGTTCACCGGCAAAAGGAGCATGTTTTCGTTAATATCCTTAATGCTACACGTTTAGGTACTTTGACGGGAAATATGCTCGAAATGCTCAATCAGCGGTATGCCCGTATTTTGCCGGAATTGAATGAGCGGTACATTACCATCACCACGCATCACAAGTACGTCAACGAAATTAACGAGCAAAACCTAGCGGCATTGCCTGGCGAGGAATTTGTTTATATAGCCACGATAACCGGGGACTACCCGGCAGAAGCTGCACCGACAAGCGAAACACTCCGGCTTAAAGCAGGCGCACGGGTCATTATGATTAAAAATGATGACTCCGCTAAAAAAGCTTATTACAATGGGCGTGCCGCACATGTCACACAACTCAGTGCCAATGGGATTACGGTTGCTTTTATCGATGATGGCTCCGAGTTATTATTGGCACCGCAAACCTGGCAAAATGTCAAGTATAGCCTCGATACCCAAACGGACAGGTTGGACGAAACAAGTAGCGGTAGTTTTACCCAATACCCCATCAAACTGGCCTGGGCAATTACGGTTCATAAGAGCCAGGGTCTGACATTTGATGAAACGATGCTCGACGTTTCAGAATGTTTTGAGCCGGGACAAGCCTATGTCGCGCTCAGCCGTTGCCGCTCACTGGAAGGCATCGTTTTGCGGAAACCTGTGCTGCCGCAAAATATACAAGCGGACCATGTCGCGCTGCGATTTATGGCAGGCATAAAAACGCCCGAAAATTTTAAAGAATTTCTTGAACAGGTTCAGCTTAACGACGAACAACGGATGCTGAAATCCTTTTTTGATTTTACCGCGATCAATAGCCGGCTCCAGGTGATTGAATCGCTGAATTTGAAGAACCCCTCCCTATTATTCAAAGACGACCTGGTCAACTCCCTCTATAAAAATGTTACCCGGCCAGCAAAAAAGTTTTTGGACAATGAATTTAAAGCACCAGGTATCCCTGCTGCGCGTATCCTGACTGCTGCCGATTATTTCGGAAAACAAGTTAACGAATGGTCGAGCCAATTCGCTGCGGTGGCAGGCGACATGCCACAAATGACCGGGAATGGCATTCGGATAAATGAACTCCTGGAGGAGATCATTCATCTGCTCATTGTTAAAGCAGAAATTTTTAAAGCATTAACTCAAGACATCCCATCCCGACAAATATTAACTTCGGCCCGCTTTGGACTTGCCAAACCCTACAAAAGTAAAAAGAGCAATGAAAAAGATCAGGCACCGCTTAACCATCCTGCCCTTCACGAACAATTGTTACAATGGCGCCGCGATTACAGCGCCCAAAAATCGTTGCCGCTGCACATCATTATGGCCGACAAAACGATCCGTCGCGTCGCCGAAAAAACCCCACGCAGCCTGGAGCAGCTGGCAGCCCTCCCCGGCATCGGGCCGGTAAAAGCAAAGGAAATCGGCCAGCTGGTAATTGACATTGTTAACGCGTATTTCGGCACCCATCAACTATTCTAAAACAAAACGATAAAAAAATATTTTTAAAATGGTGTTGATATTCAACTCAACATTCTGTATCTTTGAATTATGAATCAATCATTTGGACAATTATTGAAAAGTGTCAGGCGGGAAAAGGGTATCAGCCAACGTGATCTGGCCGATCAGGTAGGGGTGGATTTTTCCTATATCAGTAAAATTGAGAATGACCGAATGCCCCCGCCTGCTGCGGATACCATCCTTAAAATCGCCAATATACTGGGGATGTCCGAAGATATTCTGCTGGCCAATTCAAAAAAGATCAGCACCGACATGAGCAATGCCATCACTTCCAGCCAGTCGGCCATCAAATTTATGAATGAAGTCCGGCATATGGGATTATCGGATACTGAATGGGACCAGTTGACACAAAGCCTGAAAAAATTAAGATAAAGAATGTTACCAAGGATGTCGAATACTGCAATTAAAATCCAAACGCCAATCATACCTGTCATGGATTGGTCGCTGGCCCGTATGCAAGTATTCGAGACCTGTCCGAGAAAATACTATTATCAATACTTTGCCGGAAAGATGGCGGTTGCTCAAAATCAGAAAAATAAAGATCAGATCAATTTCCTTAAGTCGCTTTCCAATGAGTATTTGATTGCGGGGGATATTGTTCACTTTGTTATCCGGACATTCTTTAAGAATCAAAGAAAAGGGGTCGAGTGGGATTTGAACCGCTTGAAAAGTTTTGCGCGCCGGATCATCAAAGATGCTTGTAATTATTCTGCCGAATTACGGGATGAGATCTATAAAGAATACAAGCATATCCCTAAATCGATACTCGAAATATATTACTGCGAAAAAGAAAGCAATACCTTAATCAACCAGGTTGGTCAAAAAACCGATCAGCTGTTGGATAATTTTTATCGCAGTACTTGTTTTGAGCCATTGCGGTCAGGCGCATTACACCCTGAGGCCCTTGTCGAAAGAAGAATAGGATTTAATTTCCCCGGTATACACGTGGATGGCATTGCGGATATGATCTATCCGGAAGGAGATAACTGGATCATAGCGGATTGGAAAACGGGGGTGAAAGAAGCCGAAGATACTAGCTTGCAGCTACTAGTGTATGGCTTATGGCTGATCAAACAAAAAGGGATAACCGAGAATAAAATTTTGATTTACAAAGCCTACCTGAACGAAAGGATTTTGGAACCTTTGGACTTTTCCAAAATACAGGTTCAACGGGCTAAAGCACGTATTATCCAGGATGCGGACAGGTTAAGAGAACTGGAGGATTTTGGAAACGAAGGTGTCATTGAGGCATTTACACCCTGCAGGCAGGAGAAAGTTTGCGCGCAATGTCCTTTTAAAAAAATTTGTACGAGGAACTAATATGGAAACAAATCTGAAGCGCGTAAAGCATGGCTCGCAATTAATGGTAAAGGTCAGGATGTATGAATTAGCCGGGTTAGAACTTACTAAGGACAAGGCAGAGAAATTTTGCACCTTGCTCAGCCGCGATGCAGGCGTTCCTGCGGCACCCTGCTTTCATAACGGAAAGTGGAATACGATCGTGACCGAACACCGGCTCGAAATCAGGCGGAAAACATTCCCTGTTGATGATATGCTGGTCCGAATCGAACCCGTCGAAGGTTTTTTTACTTTCGTGATCAGCAATCCGAAACACCAGCAAACCATCATTGAATTATATAAACGCGCCTTATTGACCCAAATTGTAAAGCGGACAGATTTGTGGACCATTTTTGGGCAGCCCAGTATTTTTTACGAACCCGATCCTTTTTTAAAGAGTGATTTTGTAAACAAATACAAAGTTTCAGCTATTCAAGGTTTTCGCCGTTTTGAGATCGCCGACCAATACGTAGAAGGAGAAGGACTGCAATTTTCAGTGAATATCAGTACCGCCTTTTTCACCAGTCTTACGGTTGACGATTATTTTAGGCTGGGATACGTCGATGAGTTCAATAAATTGGCCGGGCGTCAGAAAGAGCAAAAAGGCACATTGATGTACGACGGCCCTAACGGGCGGAGCAAGTGTTATTTCAAACAATATTTACCAAATATGACCCTGATCACCTCCGGTGAATTGCTGGTAGCCAATAAAAAATATGCCAATCTTTTTGCGTATTATAAGGAGGTCGCGCCAGATTATGAGGTAAAGCCTTCCGACAGGGTTGCTGCCGTGTCATTTCCCAACATGAAGGAAAAGCAGGTGTTGGTTCCGGCCAACAAACTAATCCTACGGGTAATGAATGATGCTCTTGATCATAAAATGAGCCAAAAAGATAAAATCCCGCCCCAGGAGCGAACAGAATTGATGAACAAATTTTGGGCAAAGCTGGGCAGCAAGCCATTTGGAAATTTGTTTACCGAAGTATATCCGGGATATTTCCGGCCAAAAGAGGATCAATGCGGGATCGTTTCATTACCCGGTTTGCTATTTGGTGACAACCGCCGGCTGGCACCACCTGCCGAACGCACAGAGGCCACCTATAAAAAACACTATTCGAGCCGGCGGTCCATGTTGCAAAATTGCGGCTGTTTTTATGTGCCCGAAACGATGCCGCGCGAAATCCACTTCGTGTTTCCGATGCGTGTGGATGAGCATCTGGCCATTTTTTTCGCCAATGAATGCTGTGCGATGATTGAAAAAGTGACCAAGATCAAAGTGGAACCTACCGTGGAAAGTTACCAATCTTACGAATCCATGATCAGCGAGTTGTCGGCCAATCATGATCCGGGAATGGTTGTCTTCGCTTTCGATGACGAGGACGCCTTGACCTATTTCAACATTCGTTACGAATTAAAGGACTGGCAATTGAAAAGGTTAACGTCGTACGAATTGCGCCGGAACTATAAAGGATTCAAAGATTATAAAGACGGTATCGCACGCAATGGCGATAAAGGATTACGGAATTGGGATTCATTTGTCGAACAAAATGTCTACGATATTATCCAGCAATTGGGCTGTTTGCCCTATATGATCGAACCCAAGCTGAACTACGACATGCAATTGGTTATTGATGTTGGCGCAAAAAAGAAATTTATTGGCCTTTCGTTGTTTATCTATGGAAAAAACATGCGAATCCCGCTTTATGGTGAGTCGATTAAACCAAAAGTCGACTCCAAAGAAGAGGAAATTGCCAAACCTTTACTGGAACGTTATCTTAAAGCCTTGATTGACGAAAATAAAGATACGATTCAGGACAATCAATTACGGTCGATGCTCATCCTCCGGGATGGTAAGGATTGCGGACAGGAATTCGAGGCGATAAAATCAGTAGTTCAGCATTTCCAAAGCAATGGCATTTTCTCCGCTGATTTCTCCTATGATTTTATTGAATACCATAAATCGACACTCAAGCAAATCAAAATCTGGGAAAAACGCGGCGCCATGCATGTGAATTGCTTAGAAGGATCCTATTTATTACTTGATAAAGATTCTGTGGTGATCAATACCACAGGCGCAGGCACGCTAAACCAGGGAACTGCTTCTCCGATACTAATAAAGAAAAAATATACAGCGTGCGATCTCAAAAAAGTACTGGCAGATATTTTTGTAACCTCGCAGCTGAATTATTCAAGCCCACGCGTTTCGCAGCGTTTAACCTATCCGGCTAAACGCACCGATGAGCAGCTAAGGGACAAAATGGACCAAGAAATTTTGAGATTTTAAATTCAAGCCTTATGGAAACCAAAGAATTAGCCTTTCAAAGCTTTGAACGCAACCAAAGCTTGCTGGAGTCGATTAATCGCATGTTGATCCACCTCAGGTTGTCAAAAAAAGGAGTCGATGATAAAATCAGCGTGGCGGACATTAACGCTTCCAAACAATACATCTCCGATTTTATGACGAAATTGGAGCAGCTCGTCAGCACTGCGCAAAACAATGCGGATCCTTTAATCGGTATCGATTTGCGCTATCGCAATTTGGTACGCAAATATGTGGACGCCAAAAGCAAGAAGACGCAATTTAAATCTGCGCTCTTTAAAAGCTCCCCACAAAAAGTGTTGGAATTGATCAATTCCGATACAGCGGAAGACCGCATAAAACTAATTGACTCCTTAGCTGAATTCAGAAAATTAGTTCAAACACATGGATTGTCAGATATTCGGGAACTAATGGGCGAGATTTAATGGATTTGATATTAAAACGCTCCCTGTTAAACTTCAAACGGGAGTTAAAAGCAGCGACTACGATAGTTACCGATAAACCGGTTCCGGCAGAACTGAACAGGTTACGGGAATGGATTTTATCGGCTTATAAAAATATTGAAGACGGACTTAACCAACTGGAATACTACATCGGGCTGAACGACAGCGACCTCCATGAAGACATCCTAAGCAACTTTTCGTCACTTCAAACCGTTTTTCGGATTATTAGCACCAAGTACCTGCCGGCAATTTATCGTAACCACGACAATGATCTGTTAGCCTTAAAGTTGTTAACATGGCTTCATAACGAGCATTCACAAACTAAAAATCAGCCTTTTTTTATTCAGGATGGCGATTTTTCGATTCTGACGGGTGTCGGCTATCCCTTGGGCTATTACCTGCCCGTGATCTCACAGCAGGGTTTGCTGTTCCTGCCATTGTTTTTTCATGAAATCGGTCATTACTTTTATAAAGCCCATAAACCCGAAATGGACGCCCTGGTCCAGGAATTACAAACTAAATTGGGCGTAATTTTACAGCCACCTTTTAAATCCAATAACCAGGTAGCGAAAGACCAGGCGGATAAAGCACAGCGGATCGTGGAAACCTGGTATGAATGGACACAAGAATTTTTTTGCGATGCAGTGGGTTTAGAGATTGGCGGCAAAACTTATCTGAACGCGTTCAGCTATTATTTACGGATGCAAGGCCAGAATTCATTGCAATTGCCTGAAAAGAACCTGGCCAACAGCAGTCATCCGGTAAATTGGCTACGGATCAAATTTTTGGCAGAGCGTGCGCGAAGATTGGGTCTAATAGCGGAAGCCGACGCATTGGAAAAATCTTGGCAGAAAATAGCCGATACACTTAAAATCAATGAAGAATACTTTGGTTATTACTCGCCAAAATATCACCAGGCCATTACTGAAACCATTGACAATATGCTCGTGGAAGCCGCGCCCGTTAGTTTTGGAGACTATGTGACGACAGCGACAGGTGCTAACTCGTCTTATATACAACTCATACATGAAGCCTGGGATAATTTTGAATCTGACCCCGAACAATACGACCAATGGGAACGGTCAATCGTTCGGTCTTTATTAAAAAATCAAATTTGAATTAAATTGCTTCCCGGGCTTAAGGTGGTTTTTAATATCATGCTCAAGATTTTCAGCTTAAGAAACGATCACAAATCCTTACAAATCTACTTTGTTCCGAGTTGTAGTTAATCTAGCCACCTATCACACGGTCAAAACGGAGTGCTCGGATACCAGTCTCCTACATACTCCAAGTTATTCAGTAGTGTTTTACTTGAATTAACTCTTCGCAAATCGCTGCTACTAACTAATAGTCAACTATAGATAACTATTTATTATGTATTGTCCATAATACTACCGGCAAATCAAAATAAGGTAAACTGCACCATATTTACCTGCATTTTGTCAATATTCGAAAGGGTCATGCGGATATCTTGTTTGTAGTTGAGAGTATCGGTACGGCCGAGTTGCTGGTCATTTCGTTTTGAGGTCAGTCAAGGCAAAGTTTAATATGGCGTTATGGCTGCTGAACTGTTTGCCAAAGACAGTCCATAGCCCCCTTTTCAGGCGCGAGTATCCGGGTAATGGCCGAACGAGGTGGGCTACTCGTGCTGACAGGTAGCCCGCCTTGGATCGAAGCTGCATTCTGATGGTCCCGTTATCCGTAGCCTGGAACCTAACCGAAAACGAATCACGTTCGCCCCCGTCGAAGGCCCATAAACTATAACCAAGTACCCCTCAATTAAATCCCCTCCTAAACGCCAACGGAGAAACCTTCGTCTTACTTTTAAACAAAGTACTGAACGATTGCGGGTGTTCAAAACCCAGGGCGTAGGCCACTTCGCTGACGGATAAATTGGTAGTGGATAATTTCTCTTTCGCTTTGTCGATCAGCTTCAGGTGGATGTGCTGCTGCGCGTTTAACCCGGTAAGGGAGCGCAGCATATCGCTTAAATAGTGCGGCGAAAGGTGCAGATGGTCTGCAAGGTATTGCACGGTCGGGATACCCTTATTTAAGGATGAACTATCATTAAAATACGCGTCCAGCAATTCCTCCAGCTTTTGCAGCAGGTCGTTATTAACGGCCTTGCGGGTAATAAACTGGCGTTTATAAAAGCGGTCGGCATAGGTGAGCAGCAACTCGATTTGGGAAATGATCACGTCCTGGCTCAGCGCATCCATCCGGCTGTTCAATTCTGTATCGATGAGCTTGGCAATAGCAAGGATGGTTTCCTTTTCCTGGTCGGACAGGTGCAGCACCTCTGTGGCGGCGTACGAAAAGAAATTGTAGTGTTTGATCTTTTTGGCCAAAGGGTAGTTCAGCAGCAGGTCGGGGTGCACGAACAGGGTAAAGCCGCTAAAGTCAAGGTTTTGCTCACTGGTGCCGGTAAGCTGGTTGGGCGCCAGGAAAAACAGGCCGCCCTCGTCAAAGTCATAATAATGCTGCCCGTATTTAAATTTCCCTTTCAGGTTGGGTTTATACGAAATTTTGTAAAACGCCATCATAAACTGTTTGCAGGTAATATCCGGCACAGGTATTTTACCGTCGGTATTATAAACCAGGCTGATCAGCGGGTGCAGGGGCTTCGGCAGGCCCAGCACCCGGTGAAAGTCAGACAGCGATTCAAATTTATAGGGCGCCCCTGTTTCTTTTTTCATTTTACAAGAGCTAAGGTAGCTATTCTGTTACCACGGGATGTCGGTGTTTTCCCAACGGGTAAAGGTTCCGTTCGGGCCGTCCGGACCAAAGAGGGTAACGCGTACCACTTCGCGCGAGCCATCCTCAACAGATTCCGTGCCCTCATAGCCGTTCAGGTTGGTGCTGGTAAAAGCGGGCGACACCAAATTAACCTTGATACCGGTATTTTCCAGCTCCACCATGATGGCCAGCGTAATGGCATTGAGCGCTGCCTTGGATGCCGGATAAACAGGGCCGAAAAAATGGTGGTACGGATAATTGGGATCGGCATTGGCGGTCAGTGAGCCGACGCCGCTCGATACGTTAACAATGCGGGCATCCGTTGATTTGCGCAGCAGCGGCAGCATGGCCTGGTAAACGGCCAGCACACCGAACACATTGGTTTCCCATACGGCGCGGACTTCATCAAGCGATGCCGTGCTGGCGCGGCTTATTTTGGCATATTCCTGCAGCGACAGGTCGCCTTTCCGCGTATTGGAAATGGCCGCATTATTCACAAGCAGGTCAAGCCGGCCAAATTCCTTTTCGATATGTTCTGCCGCAGCCCTGATCGAAGGCTGTTCCGTTACGTCTAGCTGGATAGCGATAGCGCCCGGCCCGATTTCCTTTGCGGCAGTTTCGCCGCGTCCGAAATCACGCGAGCCTAAAAGTACGGTAACCCCATTTGCAACTAATTCTTTGGCAACTTGCAGACCCACACCCTGGTTGGCCCCGGTTACAAGGGCAATACGTTTGTGTTGATTTTTCATGATACAAAGGTGAGGCGCCGCTGCCGGCGATTAATAAGCTAAATGCGGATTTTCGTAAGCAAATTGAAGAGATGCCCAAAAACACAAAAGTCCTGAGACTTTCGACTCAGGACTTTTGACTTTCCTTCCGGTGATCCTGCTGGGACTCGAACCTTCCCCTAAATTGGGTTGATTATCAATATGTTAGGTCATCAAATTCTATTAGGTTACCGAATTGTTTACCGAATATTTTAGATCAATTTGACGATGTTTCAGAACGTTTTACACTCAAATATAAACATTAAATTGCTGCAAACCAAGTTAAAAAAGTTGTAATTCTTAGTGGTAAAAGTTTGGATTTACACATGCTTTTTTAAACTGATTTATTAGCCTGTTTGAACCTATCTCAAGTAATCATTCCGATATTCGCAGTAGCCATAGTTATACGTCAGTAGTATGAAAATCAAATGTGAACCAGAAAAAATTAAAAAGATGTTGGCGGTTACGGAAGATCTTATGAGGAAGGCAAATATCGAAATAAGGGACACCTGGGACGGTTACGAAGGTGAAAACTATGACAACATACATGCCAACGGAGGCAGGACAGACGGGCCGAAAGTTATTGATGTGCAACTCGTCCGAGACGGTGTTCCGAGGCTTAAGACGGAACAACCCTATACATTGCCTGGATACAAAAGCCAGGGCTACGAAGTGATAAGGTTGTTAATCCCGGTCAGGAGGGTAAATGATCTGGACGTGATTATTCATGAGGCCGTTCATTTTTTGCAGCATACCTCTGAGGATATGGATAAGGCATATTTTAACCTGGAATCGCAGACTGTTGAAGACTACCGGAAATTTGTTGACCAGCAGCTTGAGCAGGAGGCGCATTTTGTCCAGTTGTTGTATATTGATGAATTTGATCAGCAAAAGATAGAGAAAAAGTATAGGGCCGAGTTGAAAATGCTTCTTAAAGCCGGCCTCACCGATATAGGCATACGAACCGACGTCATCGTTTTTGCAAAAAGTATCGGCGTGATTTAGCCACAGGCGGCAAACCTTCAGCGCACAGTACGCAGGGATTCAGGGTCGAAATTTCGCCAGGTTGTGCAAGGGCATTTCTGATTTTTTTTCAGCCAGGAAAAAACGAAGTTATCGCAACAGTAGCCGACCCCAGTTGCTAATTGAAACACTAATTGCAACTATTAGTCCATTTGAGATATCAAAATTGAATCTTTTTTATCACTTTTTCTGTTTCGAAATAGTCAAATATTAACAGCAACACATATACCACGGATAGTTTAATTATCTTATCCAATTCGTGGTAGTGGCTGAATTTCGACACAAGGTTGAGTATTGTTACTACAACGCAAAACCAAAATACACTTCGTAAAACAGTTTTACCGTGCCTGTTTAAAAAAATGGCCGAGAATTTGGTTCCAAATCTTAAATAAAGAAAAACTGCAAACCTTATCACAGGTACCCAAAGCACAACCGCGATAACGATAACTAATTCTTCAGGTTTATTGAAGCTTAACAATAATTCAATTAAGTCAAGCACGGTACAATAAAGGCTGCCGAGGCTGGTAAACCCGGCAGAAATGGATAGTATTTTGTGTATCATGATAGATAATTTTGTCTCCAAAATTACTACCCATATATTAGCCTGCCTAAGCTTTTAAGTGGTTGAATATTCAGTCAAAACATTTATATTTGTCTGATTTGCAATTATTTGCAACTGAATTCAGTGTGCTTCAGTTCGTTTCAGTGCATTTTTAATTTCAGTGTTATTCACACTGAATAGTTTGCTATATATAAATATTTAGAGTTGCTCCTGTATACTTTAATTTTACTAAACCTTATTGACATGGAAAAAATTTATGGAAAAATTAAGGATGTCCACCAATTGATTCAAGCAGCGTTTGAACTTGCCAGAATTGATGGGGTTAGCCCAGGTATACAAAGTTCGATTGCCGACCTTAATTCGAGGTTAACAAATAAAATTGATGGTGGTCATTTTCAAAAAAATATCAGAAAGCTGGTAGAAGACTTGTATGCTGATACAAAGATGCACGAGGTGGGCATAAATTTTAGTTCTCCATATCTGGATGGCCTAAGCATGCTCCTTTATAAGGTACCATTTGTACAAAAGTTCGGGCTCTTTACCGGAGAGTTTATTTTTAATAAGTCGAAAAAAACTGTGGAGAACTACAAATATAGATTGCCGAACCCGGGGCCAGTTCAGAATGTGCCCCCCCCGAAAGATATTTTGTTTGCATTACCAAAGTTTCAGGAAACGTTGATTCCAATTCTTTACAGGGCCGACTATATTCAACATTCAACGATAGTATTTCAAGATCAATACGAGTGGGGAGAAGTATTTCCAGCTTTATCAAACGGGTTGTTTGATATGACAATCCATAATTTCCCTCTCATTCTTGCTTATATGCTTAAAAAGAATATTAAGCAGACTTTATTCTTCTGGCCTTATCTAACTTTTAACGGCTATGCGCTATTTGTAAAAAAAGCCAATGTTGAAAAATTTTGCAAAGAGAGAAGTATCCCGGTCGTGCCATTTGGAAGATTGGACAACGATCAACAACAAGCCTTTTTATTATTGCAAAAGGTAACGCTTGATGTAAAAACCGACTTCGGTTTTATATTGAGAGATTACCTTCAATTAAGCGGTCTGAGTTGGGATTTGGTAAGAAACAATGTCGTACCGGCCAACATCAAGGACGGAAAATCGCTATTCCTGAAAGATGCCAGTATTGGCCTTTATGTAACAAACACTATCCATACCGAAGATCTTATACGCAACCATGCCGACAAAGTCGAATTAGTGACAAGTGGCGACAGATTTACCCGTCATAGAAACTATAACGGGTTATTATGTACCATGGAGTTTTATCAAAATAATAAGCCATTGGTAAGAAACACCATCCTGCAGTGGTTTAAAAATATCGCAAGCCTAAAAGCAGAATGGAACTTCATTCTTTATAATGAAGGACGAGATGAACTGAATTATTTCCTTACAACCTCGTTATTGAATTTTATCAATACAGACACCAAATCGAATGTTAAAATAATTGATTTTGTAAAATCATATCGCAACAATCATTTTTTCTCTAATCCGAATGAAGCGTTTGACAGCTTATATCACGATGCCTTGAAGGATCCTAAAGCCAAAAGATTCAACTGGCTCATTGCACAGGCACAATTAGGCGATGAGAATACAACAATTGATAATGACCTTTTGGATGAGATCATCTCCCAAATGAATGCAATTAAAATAGAACTTAATTTCTAAAGAAACAATGATAAACAAAGCAATCTTTATCGTGAGTTTGAACTCAAAACGATTAAATGACGCTATAAATAATAAAAGCAATTTCCATTTCATTCATGATGTAGAAGATCTGGACGTCTTCGTTTTTGATACGCTGGAAGTTTTAAACGGGATTTTTTTTAACAAAACAGACGCTGAAAATCAAAAAAGTGAAATTGAAAAAATCATCAAAAGACTTGAAAATGATTTTGTGGGATTCGATAAAAGAAAGCGGCAACTGCTGAGATGCAGCAAGATGAGGAAGCTTTTAAATCCATATATAAAAGCTGTTTATGATGAGTTGTTCAGTAACAGTGTTTTCGAAAGTCATTGCAGAAATCAGATCTTTCAGAATCTTCAGCCCAAATTGAGGAAACAAGGTGTGTCGAATAACCGCTCGGACCTTATTGAATTGTTGTTGCCATTTTTATTGGTGGAGCTTGCGCTCTACCTGTATGTTTTTAATGTTGAAACCTACGACCAGATCTATGGGATGGAAACAGAAATGAATATTATAAAGGCAATTAAAAACAATAAGTATGAATCACTTAACAAATTTGTTTCGAGACCTGTCGAATATGTGAAAATTACAGCTAATTAATATGTTAACATTAAACAAAATAGAATTTTCTTTTCCGGATAACAGGGCTGATTTTCACATCTCATTGCCGGAGCTTGCCTTTAAGCAGTCGGAAATCACCTGTATTTTAGGAAGAAATGGCAGCGGCAAAACAACAATTCTGAATATGATCGGGGGGCATCTATTTCCTGATAAGGGTGGTATCAACCTTTATAAAACGGATATCACCCATCTTAAAGCCGCCCTGAGACCTACTTCCACTGTTTTTCAGCATTCAGGGTTATTTCCCCATTTGACCGTGCAACAAAACATTGAGATAGCTATTGAGCCCAACAGATTATTTTATCACTCTGCAAAAGCCAAGCAGAATGCGATACAAATCCTGAAATCATTTGATCTGTCAGATATCAGGGAGAGAAAGCCTCATGAATTAAGTATCGGGCAACAACAAAAAGCTGCAATAGCCAGGGCATTGAGCCAAAATCCCATGGTATTATTGCTGGATGAGCCGACAAGTGCTTTGGATTATATTAATGTTGTCGGGTTGAAACAAACGCTCAGTAATATTAAGAATGAGGGTATAGTACCTTTTGTGATAATAGTGAGTCACGATTTAAATTTTGTAATGGGAATAGCAGATGAGATAAAGCTGATCGATGCCGGTAAGTTAATTTTTGAAGGAAGTACTAATGATTTCAGAGCTTCCCAATATTTTGTCAACTAAATAAAAAAGAAATGAAAAACAATGATAATTATCTATCCAATCACTCCAGAAGAGAGTTTTTGAAGATTGTCGGAATAGCCGGAGCGGGGGTTGGTTTATTTGGAATATCAGGCTGTTTAAATCCGGGTAAAGCTATACGGCTTTACGGTACAGGAACGCTGGATATCGGAAAAAAGTGGGATCAGCTGTATAAGGATACCGGCATCAAATTATTGTTTCAGGACAATGGCAATGACACAGGTCCAGTCATTGCAAACATGATAAACGGGACAGCCAGCTATGATTTTGATCTTGGTGGACTTCAAGGTGGATGTGAACGGGAATTGGCTCTTGCCGGGAAGATTTTACCTTGGGACGTCAGTAAAATCCCCAATTGGGCGCAAACATGGCAATGGGTAAAAGATATTCCGCATTGTAAGGTCGACGGGAAGCAGTTCGGGTTACCTGTGGTTGTGAATGCAGACTCGATATTATACCGCCCCGATAAGATTGGGGGGAAAGTGGATAGCTATGAAGTAATATTCGACCCGAAATACAAGGGAAGAACATCCATGGAAGACGCCTGGATAAACAGTGCAGTTTTTGCAGCTATTTATTTAAAGGGAAATGGCATCGCAAATATTGACAATCCGGGCGATCTGACTGAGAGTGAATTGGGTATAGTTATGGAATTTCTTATCAAGAAAAAGAGAGATGGTCAATTCAGAACTTTCTGGAAAGGATGGGAAGAAGGGGTTCGCCTGATAAAATCCGGAGAAGTATACGCTATGACAGGTTGGGAGCCGATTGTTTATGCTGCAAAAAGCAGCGGTGTCAATGTTGAATATGCAGTACCCAGAGAAGGATACGAAGGATGGTCAAATGATTTGGTTATTCATATAGGCGCAGAAAAAAGGGGCCTGCTCGAAGAAGTTCATGAGTTCGCAAATTGGGAATTAAAAGGATATTATGGTTGCGAACTTGCCAAACAGAGAGGCTATATAGTACCAAACAGTCTTTCAGTGGATTACGCCAAGACCGATAAAGAGTATAACCCGATTGATCAGGAAAATAAATTGAATCACGTGAGGGATAAATTTTTAAAAAGCAAAGTTTACTGGCAAAATACAAGGCCGGTGAATTACAAGCTTTATGAAGATTGGTGGTCGAAATTGAGAAATTCATAATTTAAAAATGACTTACAGCATATTAAATAAAAGGATTTTCACCGCCGTATCTATATTATTATGGATGCCGGTTTTTATTACCGCTATTCTTGCATTTTTTCAATTCGATGGTTTGAAACCGACAATTAGCCTTGCCGGTTTCCATGACCTTTCAGAGTGGGTGCGCATCCAGGAGATATTGACCATCGCCATAAGGGCATTAATAGTAAGCATCGTTTCTACAACCGTAGCATTTTTTATTTCCTATTTGTTAATCAGACTTACTACAGAATTTTTTCAATCGATCTTTTTGATTGCGATAACGTTGCCGTTTCTTGCCAATGAGTCGGTAAGGGTCTTTTCCTGGCAATATTTACTATCGGAAAACGGTTTATTAAATCATTTTTTAAGTCGGATCACACTTCACCCGGTCACATTTTTTAACGGTACGAATAAATGGAATATTTATTTTGTTATGGTCATAACAACCATTCCTTTTGGCATCTTTTTGTGTTCGGCTGCTTTAAAAACAATTTCCGGTACCTATTGGAAAGTCGCTGATGACATCGGTCTCAGCGTTACAAACAAGTTATTCAATATTATCCTGCCACTTTCAAAATTCGCTCTTATAATCAGTACAACTGTAATTTTTTTTATAGCATTTTCACTTTCTTCCGAAGTGAACTTTCTTGGTGGTGATACGAAACTAAGTTCGAGAAATTTAATATTAAGCTTACTGAGCGCAAGTAAATTCCAGGCGATTTTTTCACTTGGCTTTTTCATTATGTTCACCTTAGGCATCATAATGCTAATTACCAGAGGGCTTAGATTAAAACTAAATTATCTGAAAAAATGAAATCCGGGAAAGCAATTTTATATGTTTTTTTAATCCTGATGGTAGTGCCTGTTTTTTCAATAATTGGTCTCTCTATTAAATCTAATGGTTCGATGACGTTAGGCTGGTATGCTGCAATCCTTCAAGACGAAAATTTCCTTAACGCTTTATTGCTGTCAACCATTGTCTCAATTTTTACAGCCATCTTAACAACTGTTATTTCCTTTATAATTGGCCTGTCCTGGTTTAATAAGAAACAACGATTGATCGTTCTTGGCTTAGTATTGCTGCTTGGTTTGTTACCTCCGGAAGTGATGGCAATTGCCGTCAGCAAGATATCACAAGCAATGGGAATACAAGGTGCAAATTTGTTCTTCTTAATCTGGGGCCTGATCCTCTATTGTTTACCGTTTGGCGTTTTGATAATATGGGTGCGGTTTTTCTTTATAGGCGACAATTTAATTTACAGCGCTGAAGATTTGGGATTAACAAAACTATCGGTTGTATTAAAGGTTATTTTGCCACTTTCTTCGTCTGCTTTAATTACCAGCCTGATATTAAGTTTTCTCCTTTCGTTTAACGAATATCCAAGAACTTACTTTCTGAGTGGATCTTATGAACTTGTCAGCGAGTTTCTCAACGGTAAATTGGGCTCAGGTACAGATAATTCGATATACGCCGGAGGGGGCATTGTGATTTGTATAACACTGTTTTTTACATTCGCATTTGCTGTTTATCAACGTTTCTTGCGGAGAGGAATCAAAACTTAGCGGATTCAGGGAAATATTAAGCATCAATACCGCCGGTGATATCCTTTGACACATTTACTCGCCGGATTCTGTTTAATATTACACTAATTTCAAATTAGCTGAACCTCGTATCATGTCGGAAATCTATAATAGACTTAAAAATGAAATTCTTGTTGGCAACAACGCCAAGACAATCAGACAAGACAATGAATTATGTCTAATTAAGTGAGGTTCGGCAAACCGTAATCAAATATGGTAATTGATTATCGATAGTAGTAAAACTTTCAAAATAAATTTGTCAGAAGTCAAAAATTGACACTAGAAAACGTCAAATGAAAGTGGTTGTTGCAATGGATCAGTAAAAACAACCTTAATGGTATTAAATATTCATCAACACATATTAACACTGCCGAAAAGCCCCACGAAGCAACTTTCTATAACCTTGTTATCCCGGTTTAGGAATTTAAAAAGGATGAGGGCTATTGTGGCACCCTGCTGGATGCATTCGAGTGTACGGAGGTTTTGCCCATGCAACTCTGCGCATTTGCGACGGTTTCGGATCAGTTTTCACGGTCAAACCGCACTATCCACATCGGTTAATTCCGGTGCACTCAGCCTTGAGTTGGTCAAGGGGCATGAACAGATGTATTGGACTACCGATTTCGGTGTCCTGGAACATGCATTAAAGGGACTGAAACAGGGTACTGTTATAGACAACTAATTTAAGTGCTATGCCTAAATATATTTTCTTAGACACCTTCGCCCTAAATATGCTTACGAGGGACAGGTACGATGCCTTATCGCGGTATCTGTATGAAAACGACCTGCACCTGGTCATTACACCAATACTATTGGTTGAATATTTCAGCCCGGTGTTGCAGCAGGGTGACCGCACGGAGAAAGCTGTTTTGCTTTTGATGGAGCATGATTTTGTGATTGTTAATCAGGATACCATTATGGACCTGGAAGAAGGCGCATACCCGGCTGCTTTAGCCCGTTTGCCGGCAGCCTACAGAAGTACTGACAATCTTGATACACTTAATGACGATCAGCGCTTCGAATTGTTGTACCAGCTTTTTCACCATGGGATTCCGGCTAGTGGATTTGATCTGAAAACCTGGGCGGAAAATCACCGCCGGAATAAAGCTACCTGGACAGCCTCCGTGGACGCGATTTTGAGAAATGCAATGACCACCGGCACGCTCGGAAATAAGGAAGATTTTGTTCAAAGCCTTGACATACGCTTATGCAATGGCCTAGAATTAGCCGCCAGGCAGCTGAAAGGATTCGAAAAATTGGATCGTTTCTATCCGGAGCGACTAAAAAAGCTAAATCACATTCTCAAAAACCGGGATACGAAAGTTATGAAAGGGATTCATATTCAATGCCTGTGTTTTTCCCTGCCAGGTGTTCAATGGAGTAATAGGCATACG
>JABDGE010000022.1:0-997 GCA_013286235.1 Bacteroidota bacterium | reverse complement strand
TCAATAAATGGCAAAGGTCAATTTTTTCTCCCGTACTGAAACATTTATCCATTTTATTGCCTGTAAAAAGATAAAAGATTCGGATATGGCTGACATTTTCCATGCCATTATTTTTCCTTATTGCCATGTTGTAATTGCTGATGGGTCGCGGGTAGATGTCATCCACCGTATTCAAAGAGAAGACCGTTTGTATCAGCATATGAAATGTTACGACATGAAAGGCTTTTTGAAAGAGTTGCAGCAATAAAATGGATAAATGTTTCAGTACGGGAGAAAAAATTGACCTTTGCCATTTATTGATATGTTAATGAAAAAGAAATCGAAGGACAAGGATGTTTACCGGGGTAATGGTTTGGAAATCATGAGGGAGGGAAAAAATATTTTTTTGAAAAACACGATGACTGAAGCGGAACATGCGGCATACATTCAACAGTTAAAAGATAACAGGCCGTTGTTGTTGGCCGAAATTAATTCGATGGTTGCCAAAGCTGCGAAGGTGATTAATTCATTTGATAAAATATTCCTGCTCGGCGGTATTGCGGGAATCGTGATCGATAAAATGCACCATGATACTGATGAAGAAAAGATTGGTGAGATCGTCATGGAGTACTGTCAGAGCATTGCTATGGCCACTGCAAATTCGAGCAGTAAACGGCCGGATGCCAAGGATGTCGAAAACCTTTTTGACTTACTTACGGAGATCCGCAGGTACACGTATGCCTATTACTCCATTGAACACCTGGCAGGGAAAAACACAGGCATTGAATATGAAATGAGGCGGGCGATCATTGCTGAAAGGCTTTTTATCAGAGGTGACGGATATTTAACACATATCGAAGAATTATTTTATGAAATGTTCGAACCCTTTGAAGATTTCTTCATGGAAAACTATCAGTACCGGCCGTCAGACTTAATAGAAACCTTTAAACAGCTTGAATCCTCATTTACACTTCGGGTGGCCTCACCGGAAGGGCACCCACATCCTTTTCTCGTGGCG
>JABDGE010000021.1 GCA_013286235.1 Bacteroidota bacterium | reverse complement strand
GAGGGCTACGCCGTTTTTCGGATTACGCGGATTGAAAAACTTGTTGGGCGGAATGCATTAACGTAAACCCAAGGCGTGAATGTCCCCTGGGGTGCCGATCCGCTAGCCAGCGGACGAGATGACTTTGAGTGGTAGCCCAAACTCAATTCGCTAAAATCGTAAATCGTAAATCGTAATTCGTAAATCGTAAATCAAAAATTATCTTTGAACCATCATGTCAATCAAAAACATAGCTCTTTGCGCCGGCGGTTTTACCGGCGAATATGAAGTATCGGTCAACAGCGCGAAAAATATCGCTGCCAATTTAAACCCGGCCAATTATAAAGTTTATCCCATTTGGATCAATCGCGATAGCTGGTTTTATGATGGTCCGGATGGAAGGGTAGAGGTGAACAAAAATGATTTCAGCCTGGTGCTGGATGGTGAAAAGATCAAGTTCGACTTCGCGTTTATTACCGTGCATGGCACACCCGGCGAAGACGGGAAAATGCAGGGGTATTTTGATATGGTGGGCGTTCCCTACAATACCTGCGATGCCACTACTTCGGCCATTACGATGAACAAGGCCTATACCAAAGCGATCGTGGAGAGCATACATGGCTTGCATACCGCGCGTTCCATGCGGCTTTTTGAAAGGGACATGCATGATGTGGCCATCATCGCGGCTTCGCTGAAATTCCCCCTGTTTGTAAAGGCCAATAACGGCGGCAGCAGCGTGGGGATGAGCAAGGTGCATAACGTTGCCGCTTTGCCTGAGGCGCTGAAAAAAGCATTTCACGAGGATGACGAGGTGTTAGTGGAGGAATTTATTAAGGGGCGCGAATTCAGCATCGGGGTTGCCCGCCTGAAAGGTAAAATTACCGTGCTGCCGGCATCGGAGATCATCAGTTCCAAAGAGTTTTTTGATTACGAGGCCAAATACACGGCGGGTGTTTCGGAAGAGATAACCCCCGCGGATATTTCACCGGCCAAAAACGAAGAGATAGCGGAGATCGTTACCGAAATTTACCTGCGGCTGAATTGCAAAGGCATGGTACGCGTCGATTTCATTTTATTGGAAAGGACGGAAGCGTTCTGCTTCATCGAGGTAAACACCACTCCCGGCCAGTCGGATGCCAGCCTGATCCCGCAGCAGGTTCGGGCAGCGGGAATGTTGCTTTCGGAGTTTTATGGGGAATTGATAGCCGGAGCGCTGTAAGGTAACCACGGCACTTACGGCCTTGTGATCCATTTGCCACATTAATAATACATTCTATCATGGTCTGTGGTGTCGCTTTTATCAAATTAATTGCTTTTATTCGTAATTCAATTAACTAATTTTCGACTTGAGCTTTAATATGTTGAAACCCGGGAAAGCCTGTTACCTGCTGATTTTGCTGTTATGGTGTTGCCGTAAGCCTTATAATCCGCCGGCAGTCGCCTCGCCGGGGACTTACCTGGTTGTTGAAGGCGTTATCAATTCCGGCCCGGACTCAACTATTATAAAATTAAGCCAGACGGTGCCCCTTAACGCGCAGGTAACCACCAATCCATTAGCCGGCGCAACTGTTACGGTACAGAATGACCAGAACGCAAGCTGGCCGCTTACCGGCGATGGGCTGGGGAACTATGTTTCGGCAGGTTTAAACCTGCCGGCAACCGGAAACTATCGCCTATTTATTATCACTCCTGATAAAAAACAATATGCGTCGGCCTACCAGCCTATAAAACCCACGCCGCCTATCGACAGTATTGGATACACAGCGGGCGGCAGTGCGGCAAATATTTACGTAAACACGCATGACCCGGCAAACAATACGCACTACTATCGCTGGGACTACCAGGAGGCGTGG
The DNA here is from genome assembly GCA_013286235.1 of Bacteroidota bacterium. Lineage (GTDB taxonomy): Bacteria > Bacteroidota > Bacteroidia > Sphingobacteriales > Sphingobacteriaceae > Mucilaginibacter. Next base: position 47,815 of record JABDGE010000021.1, on the reverse strand, counting down.
ATATTTCATGCAATGGAGGAGTCGAGTTTTGTGCTCGATTCAGCCACATCGACTATCGTTCCGCGCCCGACCACCAACCAAATATATTATTGTTATGGCACCGATGCATCTTCTACGATAGATATAGCCTCGACCGCCAAGTTGAGTAAAGACCTGGTTTATCAAAGCCCGATAACGAATATACCGTTCAATTCCGAAAAAATTGAGGCCACTTACCTCATCTATCTGAAACAGTATGCGCTAACTGCGGATGCATACAATTTCTATTTGAACCTTAAAACGAACACGGAGCAGTTGGGAAGCATTTTTGATGCACAACCGAGCCAGCTCCAGGGCAATATTCATAACGTGGCCAATGCAGCCGAACCGGTAATCGGCTGGATAACGGTTACAAACGTACAAACAAAAAAAACGTACTTTACAAATCAAATAGTCCCGCCTTATACACCAGTTAACTACCCGGGTGATTGTCCGCCCGATACTGCCTGGTATCGAAATGCACAAGGGCAAAATACTGTGTATCCGCTGCTTATCACCCTCCCTATCGTCTACCAACCGGTGCAGCCCATTTACGCGGGGCCTACAATTATAGGATTTACGTACGGTTCTTTTCTTTGCACAGATTGCACCATACGGGGTAGTGTCAACCCACCCTGGTTTTGGCAATAGTGCGTTGGGAATACCTATTTGACTGTAACAAAATAATACTACTTTCCGAATTTTGAAGCTGTTGCCATACATTTATGTAGTTCCGAATTGTTATATTTGGGTAACGCTCAAAAACCCCAACTATGGCGATCTCACGAAGGGTAGTAATCTTACTGTTTGCCATGATCGTTGCATCTTGCCGCAAACCGTATACACCACCAGCCATAGCCTCGCCAAACAGCTACCTTGTAGTAGAAGGAATAATTAATACAGGTGGCGATTCGACCATCATCAAGCTTAGTAAAACAGTAAATATTTCTGCACCAACTACTTCTAATCCTGTGCTGGGGGCAACGGTTGTTATCGAGAATAATCAAAACGCCACCACCTGGCCCTTAGCCAGCGATAATCATGGAAATTATATTGCGGTGGGGCTCAGCCTTCCGTTGTCGGCGAAATATCGCTTGGCCATAACAACTACGGATGGCAGCTATCAGTCGGAATTTGTTCCTGTTATTTCGACCCCGCCCATTGACAGCGTCGGTTATACGGTTAGCAACGGCAACGTTAACATATATGTAAATACGCACGATCCTACGAACCAGGCCAGTTATTACCGTTGGGACTACCAGGAGACATGGATATTTCATGCCAAATATTATTCGTTCTTAACAGTTGATACAGCAACCGAATCAGTAGTGAACCGCCTCCCGTGGCAGTATGTTTTCTATTGCTTTGCATCAGACGCTTCATCGAATATTTTACTCGCCACCACACAAAATTTAAGCAAGGATGTAGTTTATGAAGCCCCGGTGATCCAAATACCGCTGAGCTCGGAAAAGGTTGAGCAGGAATACTCTATCCTGGTAAGGCAATATGCGCTGCCTGCAGACGGTTACGTATTTTACCAGAACCTTCAGCAGAATTCCGAAGACCTGGGGTCGATTTTCGCGCCCCTGCCGTCCACCATTAGTGGTAACATACATGCACTCTCCAACACAGCCGCGCAGCCTATTGGCTATATATCCGCCACTAATTCACAATCCAAACGTATTTTTATTTTAGAATCCGGTTTGCCTTATGTTGCTACTGTTTATCCCTATGATTGCGAAGTAGACTCAACGACCAATCCGATCGTAACTATTTTAGCTGAGGCCTGGCAGCACAATGTCCTGCTTGACCAAGGCCCAAAGCAATGGGCATTCACTTCGGCGGATTGTGCTGACTGTACCGTCCGCGGAACGCAGCAGACACCGTCATTCTGGAAGTGAATTTTGCGAATATTATGTAACAAAATAGCTTTAATTGTAAGGTCCGCAAACCTTTACGGCATGATTAGGTTAAGTTAAAAAACTATACTTATGGAACTGCTCGTCGAACGTCGTCCCCGCCATTGGTGGGTGTTTTTATTACAGGGTATTATCTTATTGGTGTTGGGTATTTACCTATTGTTTGCACCTACCAATGGATTTGCCGCGTTAGGTTTTTTATTTGGGCTGGCGATTTTGCTGATCGGTATTTTTGAGCTCCTGCGAGTTATCCGGGATCGCGACCAGGCCAGCAGATCCTGGCACCTGGTGATAGGCGTGGTTGATATCATCCTGGGTATCATACTGATAGGTCACATAGGCACCAGTGAAGCGATTTTACGCATCCTGATAGGTTTGTGGTTTCTTTTCCGGGGGATTTCGCTGATGAGCTTTTCACGGATGACCGGCAGGTCCTGGATCCTTTCGGCCGGTGGCGTCATTATCGCACTATTTGGCCTGGCAATTATATTTGAACCTATATTCGGCGCGGTTACTATCGCTTTGATAACCGCGATCGCATTTATCACCACCGGTTTGTTTGATGTGGTTTTGGGATACAGGCTTAAGCGGTAGTTAGAGATTAGTTAATTAGAGATTAGTTAATTAGAGATTAGTTAATTAGAGATTAGTTAATTAGAGATTAGTTAATTAGAGATTAGAGATTAGGGGAAGATGATCTAAAAGACATGATTGGTTATTACCCTGTAAAGCTCTTGAACCGCTTTACAGGGCATTTTGAAAAGCTTCATGTGAGTTCCGTTTACCTTGCCGGGTTTCGGGGATCCGGCTTTATTTTCAGCTCATATTCTTTTGGGGGCTGGCCGCCCAGCAGGTTTTTTACAAAATAATCCCAGCGGCGGCGCATCATGTAATATGAATAGCTTCCGTAGCCGTGCTGGCTGTTGGGGAAAATAACCAAATCGTAGTCTTTATTGGCCTTTTCCAGTGCTTCAACTACCAGCAGGGTGTTTTCGGGCGGCACGTTATTATCCATAAGGCCATGGGCCAGCATTAATTTTCCTTTCAGGTTTTTGGCGTAGTTTTCATTTGCCTGTGCATCGTAGTCAGAATTGGCTACCAGTCCATCGTAGCGTTCGCCCCAGTCGTCCTCGTAATTGCGGTTATCATGATTGCCCGACTCGGATATCCCCACCTTGAAAAAATCCGGGTAACGGAACATGGCAGCGGCTGTTGCGAACCCCCCGCCTGAATGTCCCCAAATACCCACTCTCGTGGTGTCGATATAAGCGTGCAGTTGGGCGAGCTGCCTGATGGCTGTAATTTGGTCGGGCAGTGTGTTTTCCGCCATGTTGCCATAGTTCATGTCGTGGAAGCTTTTAGACCGGAGCGGGTTACTGGTTCCTTCTATCACCACCACAACGAAACCTAATTCGGCTAATGCCTGGTGATCGCCCCTCGATGCAGCGAACGACCAGCCGCCTACGCTGCCACCCTGCGGACCCGGGTAGATATAATCGATCACCGGGTATTTTTTTGTCGAGTCGAGATTGGTCGGGGTGAACATCAGTCCGTATAAGTCCGTTTTGCCGTCGTGTGCTTTTACTGTTACCGGTATTGCGGCTTTCCATCCTGAAGCCTGCAGCCGCGAAACGTCGGCTTTTTCAACAGTCGTTATTAGCTTTCCGTTGATATCACGAAAAACGGTAACGGGTGGTACGTCGGGTTTTGAATAAGTGTCGACAAAATAATTTTTCGATGGCGAAAGGATAATTTCGTGGTTACCGCTCTCCGGCGTAAGTACCTTGAAATGTTTCCCATCAAATCCAACCTTACAGAATTGGCTGAAGTATGGATTTTCCGGCTCCAATCCATCCGCAATAAAATATACTTCACGGTTCTTCTCGTCAACTTTAACCAATTTGGTGACAACCCAATCGCCTTTGGTTATTTGATTTTTTACGTTACCCGTTGTTGCATCATACAGATAGAGATGCCCCCAATTGTCGCGTTCCGAAAACCAGATGATCTCGTTTGTTTTTGGCAGAAACTTCCAGTTGATTGCGCCCCATCCTGATTCATATTGGGTAGCGACGCTATCTTTAAATACCTCCCGAACGGCGCCTGTTGCGGCATCGGCAATACGGAATTTCTCGACCTTATGATCACGCGAGGTTGATACAAATGCCAGCCGACTGCCATCATCGCTCCAGTCCACATCATCAAATGTGCCGGTGCTGGCAATGTCGTCGCCCAGGGTAGCCCGGTGAGGATCGGCCGGTACATCCAGTGCGATCATTTTGGGATTATCCACATTGATGATCACGCGGTAGATCATGGGGATGTTTTTATCACCGGGGAAGGGGTATTTCCAGGTTTTAAGGACAGGCTTCCCTACATTCGTAGTCACCAGGTACATGTCGCTTACTTTTCGCTGATCCTGTTTAAAAGTGGCTATCTTCTTTGAATCGGGCGACCAGCGGATAACAGGGCCGTCGCCGGTTTTCCAGCCGGCATTGTCGGTAGCATAACCATAGTTCTCGATACCGTCAATGGTCAGTTGGGTTTCTTTTTTGCTGGCTACGTCTCTGACCCATAAATTGTAGTCGCGGATGAATGCTGCTTTCTTGCCGTCGGGCGACAACACCTCGTTGGGGTTGCCGCCGCGGGCGCGCCTGCCCGCATCCAGGCCAGTTACCGCCGGGCTCAATTTTTCCGAATCCGGAACGCACTGATAGCCTTGAAGGTCGCATTTCCATTGTTTACCATCAGCCCTGAAAATAATGGAGCTGTTGTCGGAAGAAAAACTAAAGGTTTGAAAGGGCAGCATTAAACCAGTGTAGGTTTTGCCGGTAGCGGTGGAAATTGCAGCAGCCAGTTTTCCCTGGTCAAACACACCTGCGATCTCTTTTTTTGCCGGATCGACCAAAATAAATTCGCTGCCATGTGCATCAAGGTCGCGAAACCAGAACTTATCACCAGGCAGCCAGTTTGGACGTACGCTGGCATGATCAATTAGTGGGTCGGTATTATAGCTTAGAAAACTCTCGGCATGTGCATAATCCTTTTCGGTTAATACGGGGCCTTGCTGGGCGCAGGCGGCTGACGCAGAAAAAATAGTTATTGCCGCGAATAGAAATTTATTCATGTGGGTTTGATACTTGATAGTCAGTTACAGGTTCAAATTACCGTAATTTAATATCGTTAAACAAGATGTTGGCCGTAACGGGATTGTGACAATTGGGTTGATTGGTTCATTGGTTCATTGGTTCATTAGTTCATTGGTTCATTGGTTCATTAGTTCATTGGTTGAATGTATGATAATGATACATCCGATGGTGCGCTTGCGGACACGCGAAAGTCATCAAAATGTGCCGTTCAATAGTGCAATATCGAATTTATCATTGAACGTTTCAACAAACTAATTTGAACGTTTCAACAAAGCTGCGGCGTCAAACCAAACCTAACTTTGATAAAAATTAAAATTGAAAATTATGTCGAAAGTTTGGTTTATAACAGGCAGCACCCGGGGACTGGGACGCAGCCTTACAGATGCGGTACTCGCTGGGGGTGGTAAAGTTGCCGCCACGGCGCGCAACCCTGAACAACTACAAGATTTACTGGAAAAATACCCGGACCAGGTTTATCCTTTACAGTTGGATGTTACCGATAAGGAACAAATTATAGCTGCGGTTGAGCATGCGATAAAAAAATTCGGACGCATTGATGTGCTGGTGAACAATGCCGGGTTCGGTATAATAGGAGCAACCGAGGCTTACAGCGATGAGCAGGTGCGCAGCCAGTTGGAAACAAATTTGTACGCCCCGATAGAAATAACCCGCGCAGTGCTGCCTTATATGCGCAAACAGCGGTCGGGCCGTATTTTGCAGATCAGCTCGATAGGCGGCAGGGTGGGCAATGCCGGATTAACGATTTACCAGGCAGCCAAATTTGGCCTGGGCGGTTTCAGCGAAGCGCTTGGCAAGGAAGTAGCCCCGCTGGGTATCAAGGTAACCTGCGTGGAACCCGGTGGCTTCCGTACCGATTGGGTGGGGACGGCCTCCATGTACTATGTGCCGGAGGTGGAAGGTTATGAAAAAACGGTCGGCGTACGGAAAGAGCTGTTTACGGGCAATAAATTTATGCCGATGGGCGACCCGGATAAAGCGGCCAAAGTAATGGTTGAGCTGGCCGAAAACCCTGAACCGCCGGTACACCTGGTGTTGGGCAGCGAGGCCGTCGGAATGATAAAACAGGCAAATATTTTGAGAAATGAAGAAATGGAAAAATGGATCCCGGTAAGTTTTTCGACCAATGCCGACGATGCAGAAGATTTTACCCAGACAGAAATAGGCAGATCGTTTTTTGGCGTGAAAAAATAAAATTGTTCCGATGAACTAAAAACGGATGGGGGAAGGAAACAGGGGAGATGCATCTGAATTTATATAGCTTGAAGTGTTATGCTGGTGGTATAATCAATTCTTTTGATGGACATACCAAAGTCGTTAGATTATTATGGGCGTGTTTCCTGGTAAACAAGGGCATTGTCTACAGACAAAAGTTTGCGGCCGGAAAGAAATTCCTCGTAAAACCCACAGGAACACACCCCTGCCCCTCTCAAGAGTAATGGCACTAACTTAACGGATTTAATATCGAATATCGAACGCTGAATGTCGAATGATGAAGTTCAAACTTCGATATTGGACATTCGAAATTCATTATTCGTTATTAATTCGTCTTGCGTTTTTTAATTAAGTTAGTGCCATTACTCTCAGGAGGGGAACCGCTTCACGGGCCATTTTCAAAACACAAGTATGTGAATAACAGTAGTTTTCGTTATAAATTTAATTAAATAGTATTCGATAACTAATACATATCTCTCCAGGGTACCATCCGCGCAAGCCCATTATTTAAATGCGTTTGCCTTAGGAAAAGAAATGATCATAAGCCTGGTCCGGCAATTTCATTTGGACCCCAACGAGCGGAGATTCACATAGAAGCAGTAGATTTGAACAATGTTGCCACAAAAAAATAAAGTGAGGCCGGCTATAGCTTATTCCTGCTACTTTGCCCGTAGCAGGGAAGGGGAGCAGTTTGTACCGGAGCATAGGTTTAGTTACCAGGTTGCCGGAACGATGACAACCAATGACGGTACCCGGGAATATTTGTTTAACGAAGGGGATTTCAGGTTTAGCAAACGGAACCACCTGATGAAGTTTTTAAAACTGCCGCCAGTGGGAGGGGAGTTCAAATCATTGTCGGTTGCGCTCGACCAGGAGACCCTTCGCAATTTCAGTTTGGAATTTGGCTGCAATGCCGAAAAACATACTAATGGCGAGGCCATTCTTCGACTGAAGCCCGATGCGCTTTACAAAAGTTATATGGATTCGCTGATACCCTATTTGCACATTGAACAGGCGGGCAACGAAGACTTGATCGCCAACAAGCAAAAGGAGGCCATACTGCTAATACTTAAAGTAAACCCCGAATTAAAGGACGTTTTGTTTGATTTCAGCGAACCAGGCAAAATAGACCTCGAGGCTTTTATGAATAAAAACTTTCATTTCAACGTGGACCTGAATCGTTTTGCCTATTTAACCGGCCGCAGCCTGGCGACCTTTAAGCGTGATTTTGAAAAACTGTTCCATATTACACCAAGCCGCTGGCTGCAGCAAAGGCGTTTGCAGGAGGCGCATTACCTGATCAAAGAGAAAGGCAAAGCGCCTTCGGATGTTTATCTGGATGTAGGGTTTGAGGATTTGTCGCACTTCTCGTTTTCGTTTAAAAAGCTTTACGGATTGGCGCCGAGCAGGATTTGATGTGCGGATGTGCAGATGACTTTTAATTTCAATGATTTGCACATAGACGATCCTGCGGGAATTTAGCCACGCGATCGGTTGCCATATCTATCATGTTATAATCAAACCAGTTGTTAACCAACTTATTTAAATCTCACAAACTCTTCGGGGTTTGCTCTTGCGTATTTTTCAATGAGAGCCATTGTGTTGTCGTGGATATGGTAATATCTATTGTCGTATTCGTCAAATAATTCCTGTTTATAAATTGGGCTCCAATCATTTTTTCTTTTCTGCTGAGTGAAAAGTTCCCTTTTTTGAACATATTTCTCATCGGCTTCGTGAATAAGCTTTACCAACTCGGTATCACCAATTATTATTAGTCCGTTTTGAATGGTAGGGAGGTAGTTTCTATAGCCGTTCCAATAAAATTGAACAAAACCACCATTGGTTACCTGCCCATCCAGGTACCAAAAAAAATATAATGCTTTTTGCCCCGGAGAAAACCTTCGCGAAAGCGCCTGGTCCTCGTCCTGCGAATTTGCTATATTAATAACAGATAAAAGTTCCCACCCGAGATCCCAACTGTGAAGTGTTTCAAACTCAGTTTTGCTAAAATCCGGCTGAAGATGATTGTTTTTGTCGAAAATAGTAAATGCCTCCATATTTATCTAAATCCTATAATGCTCAATAACATCCTCCGGTATCTTTGCCCCACGTCCAGTTGCCATATCGATCATGGTATAATCGAACCATCCGTCGCATGACAACTTGCCGGTGCCTTTGTTGGTAATTTCGAATTTTACCCGGCAGCCTTTTTCATCAATACTGTCGATGCCGGTTTTAACGATGAAGTAATCGCCCATGGTAAGGGCCCGTTTATAGTCCACGTGGGCGGTGCGCACTACCCAGCCGTAGCCACGTTCCATAAATTTCTCCATGGCCATGCCGTAGCAGCGTTCCATTTGGTCGTAACGCGCAGCCAGTACATAATCAAAATATTTGCTGTTATGGACGTGCTGGAACATATCGATATCGTCGGGGCGAACGCGGAATTCGGTTTCGAAGGTGGAGTAATTGGGTGATTCCATTGTGCAAATATGGACTAAGATTTTTAGGATCAGGCGGATTTTATGATTTGTTTTGTGGAATTGGCTTAAATGCATTCAGCGCCGCCCTCTCCTTAAAAAGTGGGGTTGACTTGCCTTAAGTGGACTACATCACATCAAAAAGCCGCCGCCGAGCAGGTCGTTGCCTTCGTAAAAAACGGCGGACTGGCCGGGGGCAATGCCGGCAACCGAGTGATGAAAGGCAACCTTCATGTGCTCACCCATCTGTACGATGGTGCTTTGGGTGCCTGCATCCTTATAGCGTATTTTGGTGAGGGCCTCCATGGGCTGCAAAATGCTTTCGTATTTTATCAGGTTCAGGTTTTTCACCCAGGCTTCTTTACGGTCCAACTCATCCGCTGTTCCCAATACTACGGTATTGGTTTCGGGATGAATGCCGGTTACGAACATTGGATGGCCCAGCGCAATGCCCAGGCCCCTTCGCTGACCGATAGTGTAAAATGGATATCCCTCGTGCTTGCCTACTACGGTGCCATCTGTTAAAACAAAATTGCCGCCGGCCACGCGTTCTTCCAGGTCTTCAACCTTGTGCCGTAAAAAGGCGCGGTAGTCATTGTCGGGCACGAAGCATATTTCATAGCTTTCGCTTTTATTGGCGAGTTCAACCTGTCCCATTTCCAGGGCCATTTGCCGTATTTCGGGCTTGGAGAAGCTGCCCAACGGAAATTTAGTGCGCGAAAGATTCTTTTGCGATACCCCCCAAAGTACATACGACTGGTCTTTGTTTTCGTCCCTGCCTTTTGAGATCACATAACGGCCGTTTTCTTCCAAACGGATATTGGCGTAATGGCCCGTGGCGATATATTCACAATCCAGTTTATCAGCGCGCTTGAGCAGCGCCTCCCATTTGATGTGCGTGTTGCAAAGCACACAGGGATTCGGGGTGCGTCCTGCCAGGTATTCATCCACGAAATTATCGATCACAAAATCGCCGAATTCACTTCGAATGTCGAGGATATAGTGCGGGAAGCCGTATCCAACAGCAAGGGAACGCGCATCGTTGATGCTATCAAGGCTGCAGCAGCCGGTTTCTTTTGAGCTGGTGCCGGAGGATGCGTAGTCCCAGGTTTTCATCGTCAAACCGATCACCTCGTAGCCCTGTTCGTGCAGCATTACGGCCGCAACGGAGCTGTCGACCCCGCCGCTCATCGCCACTAATATCCTGCCATGCTTGCTCATTGGCCGCAAAGATAGCCTTTTTTAACGCCGGCTTAATCCGCCTGAGGTCAGGTTAAGGTAAAATATGCCGGGAAGTCGGGAAGTCCGAAAGTCCGAAAGTCCGGAAGTTGGGAAGTCCGGAAGTCGGGAAGTCCGAAAGTCCGGAAGTTGGAAAGTTGGGAAGTTGGGAAGTCCGGAAGTTGGGAAGTCCGGAAGTCGGGAAGTCCGAAAGTCCGAAAGTCCGGAAGTTGGGAAGTCGGGAAGTTGGGAAGTCGGATGTTCCAAAGAAGTTGCGACTGAAGTTTCGGTAAAACGGCCGGGGCAATTTGGAAGAGATTGAACAGCACCGGGAATAGCAGGAGGCAGGATGATTTTGTGAAAACCGTATGACCGCGCAGAAATGTGGGAAAATCCCCCATTTAGCGGACAGGTTTTAACCCTCTTTTTGACTTTAACGCGCTGTTTTTAAGCGGATTTAATAACAAAATGATGAAGGAATAAATGTACGATTGACTATTATAAAAAAATCGAACCAATCTCTTAATATTTTCGTAAAAATCATTAAATCCATTGTAACGTAGCTTTTACAGTATAAATTTGTTAACCTTAATTAATTAAAATAGATGATTGCCCGTTTAACGTTAGAACAGAAGTTACAAGCAGTAATTTTGGCGCTGATTTGTTTTGTTGCTGTAGCAGATTTCCTGATCAAGTAATTTAACGAATTGTGATGCAGAGAAAGGGTGTACAATTAGATTGTACACCTTTTTTGTTTTAGCAAAGTTTTAGAATCAAGAGTCAAGAACCAAGAGCCAGAAAGGAAGTAGCAGTGGCAGTAGCAGTAGCAGGAGGAAGAACCAAGAGCAGGAAAGAAGAGGTGGCGAAAGGTAGAGCCTAGTTTTAGAATCAAGAGTTAAGAACCAAGAACCAAGAGCAAGAAAGGAAGTAGCAGTGGCAGTAGCAGGAGTAAGAACCAAGAGCAGGAAAGAAGAGGTGGCGAAAGGTAGAGCCTAGTTTTAGAATCAAGAGTCAAGAATCAAGAGCAAAGAAAGATGGACAAACTGTCCAATTCTTTCTCTTTTCGACAATTTGTCCATCTCATCGGTATTGTTCCTGACTCTTGGTTCGCGTAAACATCGTGTCTTAAGGCCTTACCTGCCCGTTGCCTTTTATCAGCCATTTGTAGCTGGTCAGTTCCTCCAAACCCATCGGGCCGCGTGCATGAAGCTTTTGAGTGCTGATGCCGATCTCGGCGCCTAATCCAAACTGGGCGCCATCCGTAAAAGCCGTAGATGCGTTTACATAAACGGCAGCCGCATCAACGTCGTTTAAAAACGCTTCGATGCTTGGTATATCCTCTGAAATAATTGCCTCGCTGTGTTTGGAACCGTACGTGGCAATATGGTCCAGTGCATCTTCAAAGCTTTCGGCAATTTTTACGGCCAGGGTCATCGATAAAAATTCCGTGCCAAAATGTTTTGATTCTGCCTGTTTTAGTAAATTTTCCGGGTAGTGGCCTTCAAGGATCGTATAAGCGGTCTCGTCAGCATATAAAACCACCCCGCTCTCGCCCAGGGGTTTTACTAATTTGGGTAAGTCGCGCAACCGGGAGCAATGAACTACAAGGCAATCCAGGGCATTACATACGCTAACGCGCCGTGTTTTAGCATTTAGAATTATTTCACGCCCCTTTGCAAGGTCGCCGTACTCGTCAAAATAGGTGTGCACAATCCCGGCCCCGGTTTCAATTACCGGTACTTTGCTGTTCCTGCGTACATGGTCGATCAATTGCTGGCTGCCCCGGGGGATCAACACATCTACATAACCAATTGCATTGAGCAGGGCATCGGCAGCTTGCCGCTCAATGGGTAACAGGCTTACAACATTTGTATCCACCAGGTATTCTGACAGTACTTCCCTGATAATCGACAGGATGGCTTTATTTGAATACTCCGCGTCGCTACCCCCTTTCAGGATACATACGTTCCCTGTCTTGAAGCAAAGGGCAAACACATCAAACGTGACGTTGGGCCGGGCTTCATAAATTACGCCGACTACGCCGAGAGGGACGCTTATTTTGGAGATGTGCAGTCCGTTGGGCATTGTTTTGCGGGAAAGCACCCGACCTAAGGGGCTTTTGAGCTTGGCAACATTATTAATTTCTGCGGCTATCGATTTTATCCTGTCTGCAGTAAGTTTTAAACGGTCGAATTTGGGATCATCCGGACTCATGCGGTCGAGATCCTTTTGATTTTGGCTTAACAGGAAGGCGGTATTGGTGATCGCAGCCTGGGCCACAGCTTTCAACACCTCGTTGATGCGCTCGGGCGCGATCCGCTTTCGTGCCGCAAGCTTCGCGTTTTCGAAATAATCCAGATAACTCAGTTCGCTGACCAACGTTGCCATTCTTGCCTCCTTTGTATGCCTTAAATTATTTTTGCCGAAGCGTCCGTCGCAGCTTCTTTCGGACTTTCGGACTTATAAGCAATCAATTTTCTAAATAAAGGTAGTCATAATGAATGAGGGCTTTTTGATTTTTTTGCCCCATCATTGCCGCCGCCTTGTCTGAGCCATACTGTGCAATGCCTATCCCAATATTCCGGTTATGCTCGTCGACCAATTTAATGATCTCGCCCTTTTTGAATTCCGAAAGTATATTGATCACGCCTACCGGCAACAGGCTCGATGCTTTAGCCGACGTAAGCGCAGCTACTGCACCGTCGTTTACCTGCACTATACCTTTTGCGTAATTACCGGCATGGGCTATCCATTTCTTTTTACCTGAGGCTTTTTTATGGGGTGTAAAATAGGTGTGCGGCACTTTGTCATCCAACACGTCGGGGATAATATTTTCGCGGGTACCGTTGGCTATATGCACCGCAATTCCTAATTGCGCCACCTTTTGCGCCATGGTTGATTTGGTGATCATGCCGCCCCGGCCGAATTGCGAACGGCCGGAGGTTACAAAGGCAGAAAAGTCGACGCTTTTGCCGTTTATTTGTTCGATAACTTTTGTATGTTCTTTTTCGGGATCACCGTCGTATATACCGTCTACGTTCGTCAGTACGATCAAAGCCTGGGCGTTCAGCATGGATGCGATCAGGCCAGCCAGTTCGTCGTTGTCGGTGAACATCAGCTCGGTAACTGACACTACGTCGTTTTCGTTAACCACCGGGATCACGTGATGCTGCAGTAATATTTTCAGGCAGTTTTTCATGTTGAGGTAATGCTGCCGATCCCTGAAATCGTCTTTGGTTACCAGCACCTGGGAGCACAGGATATTGTATCGCTCAAAAAACGTTGCATAGGTATTGATCAGCTTTACCTGGCCGATGGAGGCAAACAGTTGGCGGGTTGCAATCGAGTCGAATTTTTCCGAAATAGAGATGAGGCTCCTGCCCGATGCCACCGCGCCTGAAGAAACGAGCACGACTTCTTTTCCTTCGCGTTTTATCTTTGCAATCTGATCAACCAAGTGTTCAATACGTTTCAGATCAGGCAGCCCATCCTTTTGCGTAAGTACGTTCGACCCGATCTTGATAATTATGCGCTGGTAGTTGAAGGCCATTTAGCTTTTATAAATGGTCAAATATACGGGGAAATGAGTTTAATTTATGATTTAATATCCGCCCGGTGCTATAACGAGACAGCATGTTTAAGGAAATAGGTTTGTGTTTAAAAGGATCACCCCCTGCCAAAAATTTTAATGGGGATGTTTTATCTTGTGAACCCCGCAAGGGCGCATAAAAAAAGGGGGAAAATGATCGCATTTTCTCCCTTTTCAAGGTTGTGATTATAGATTCCCGTTTCTAAAACCAAACGGGGCAAGGTTATGCTAGAAATCAATGGTTACCGTGCCATTCGACGAACTGCCGCTGGTAACAACCGCTTTCGGAAGGGCGCCGCCTGTAGCCGCCACTGGTGTCCAGGTAATTGATGGATTTGTTGTTCCCTCAAGGATGTCTATTCCAGAGAATGCCATGCTGGTGGCATCCGGGTATTGCGCCGCTTTGCTTACACTGTAAACTTCCAGTGTTTCGGCCAGCCAGTAAGCCTCGGGTACGTTACTGGCTGTAATGCTCGAAGCGGTAGGATAGCCGGTGAAAACAGATTTATAATTGTAATTACTGCCGGTGGCACCTGTTTCGGTCATAACGCCTGTTATGCTTGTTCCGGCGGTAACTGTTTCAAGGGTGCCGTAAAATGCGTTGGCGCTTGAAACATACCAGTTGGTAATAGCCCAGTATTTGCCGCCGCCTGCTGCAGACTCGCCCCATTGCAAAACAGGTTGGATGATATACGAACTTGCGGAAGTTCCGTCCTGCATGCCGTTAAACAAAAAGATGGTCTGAGCGCCTTCAGTTTTTGGTGCTGCAGGCACGGTCCATTTTGTTGTAAACGAAGTTACCGGTTTGGTGGTGGTTGGATTGGACCAGTAGGTATAAGCTGCCCATCCGTTTACCGCTTTCGGAACCACGTTATCAAAAGCGCGTGAAAAACCATTGTTGTGGATCGGATCCGTAGTAATGGTAACAGGTCCAAAGTCCTGGAGCATGTTGCCGGTAGCCGATTCTATCTTTTGCAGTCGTCCATCGTCGGATACACGAAGTTCGGTACCGGGTTCAATAAAATGTAAATTGGCTTTTGGCATTAAACCGGCCGGGGTTAATACCATGTCGCCTGTGCCTGATGGTGCAGTGGTAGTAACGGGGGTAGTGGGTTTTGGGGCGTGCGTATCCTTTGTACAGCCCGCCAAAATAGTTCCTGCCAGCAAGATTGCGGCATAAGAGTGAATGTGTTTAAAAACTTGCATAGTTTGCTTTTTTTGTTTAGTGAAATGCTTGTAAATGAGTTAAATTAGTTGAGAGTCTAAGCCGCCTGCCTATGTCGCATTGGCAAAAACGGTTCTCTAAATCTATTCTAATTTTTATGAGATTCCAAAATAAACACTCATATATTCACGTATTATCGCCCCGGCGAAATATTAGCGATTGATTTTTAATTATGGGTTTAAATGGTTGGAAATGTGACCAGAGAAAAGCGCCTCCGGGCAGGCTTAACCGCCCTTCAACCCAAGAAGCTTACGCTACTTTACCACAAAATTCAGGCTTGTTCGTTGTTCCGATTTCGATCGGGAATAAGACCGGGAAGAAAAAAATTATCAAAAATAGCTGGCCGAATGCGGTCCCTGGTTAAAGAGAAGATCAGCGATGCTTAGATTTTTCTGAAAGCCTTTTCGCTCCTCAAAAACCTGCAGATAGGGTTTTTGATCGAAATGTGATTCTTTTTTTGGGTTGATCGCATGCCTCAGATCAGTCATTAAAGGATATGCAGGTTCAAATGTTTCCGTATAAGTGAATGCTGCGTTGAGTTTGACTGACCGAAGTATAAATTGGAGCAATTGTTCGTTGTAATCAAAAAGAAAAGAAAAGTTTTTCTCGTAAAACGGCACAAGGTCGTCTTCATAATATTCGAAATAAGCTGAGCGACGGTAGCAGGCCTGCAAGTTTTGCCAATGCAGCCGCTGCCAGTTAAAATCATAGCTTATTTTTACGTCCCTTACCTTGGTGTGCTGTTTGGAACCCTTTATAACGGGGACTGTGAGCGTAAGCACGCCGTCGGGTGAATAGATATTGGCCCGGTTGCGATACGTCTGCTTCGGAAAATGTTCTTCTTTTTCAATCAATATGCCCGCTTGATACAATTTTAGTTTCGCAAAATATTCCACGGGCGGCAGATAAAACATAGGGAACACAGCGCCTTTTTCAATCATATCTTTTATGTTTGCAGCAAAAATCCGGCGAAAATAATGATAAAAAAAGGGCTTTCAAGGTTGGGTACTCTCTTTTTGTACCTTGTATCGCTCTTGCCCCTTTGGTTTTTATACCTTATCGCCGATGTTATTTTTTTCATTCTTTATTACGTCATCGGCTATCGCAAAGAAGTAGTTAAAGAAAACCTCCGGAATTCTTTCCCCGAAAAACCGGAAAAAGAGCGCAGGTTAATTGAGAAAAAATACTTCAAATACATGGCCGACCTGATGATGGAGACGCTCAAATCGGTGAGTATTTCCGGTAAAGAACTACAGCGGAGAATGAAACCCACCAACCCCGAACTGGCGGAAGAATATTTTAGCCGGGGAAAAAGCATTTTGGCTGCTGCCGGGCACTACGGTAACTGGGAGTTGGCCTGCATTGAATTCGGCTTTCTTACGGAAAAAAGAAGGATCGTTATCTACAAGCCGCAGTCCAACCAGGTATTCACTGATTTTTTTAACCGTACCCGGTCACGATTCGGCGTAACACTGGTGGCGATGCGGCAAACGCTGCGCAAGATGGTGGAGTATAAAAATGAGCTTACCTTTACGGTGCTGGCTTCTGACCAAACACCAACCCGTGAGGACGCTAAATATTTCGTCAATTTTTTAAATCAGCCTACGGCGGTCTTTTTGGGCGTGGAAAAAATAAGCAAGATGATTGATTGCGTAGTTGTGTTCTATAAAATTGAATTGATAAAACGCGGTTACTACACCTATACCATCGTGCCGCTTGTAGAAGACCCTAAAAACACCCAACCTCACGAAATTACGGAGATACACGTCCGATACCTTGAACAATTAATCAGGGAAAAACCGGAGTTTTGGTTATGGTCGCACAGGAGGTGGAAAATTAAGCCCGGGGATGTTCATTAGTCCGTGGGGGTAGTGGTTAAATTGGGAGTGAAAGCAGCGGGCAGTTGGCAAGAGTTAAGAACCAAGAGCCAGAAAGGAAGAAGCAGTGGCAGGAGGAAGAATAGAGAACGAGGAAACAAGTAGCAGTAGCAGGAGGAAGAATCGAGAATCAAGAGCCAAGAACCAGAAAGGAAGTAGCAGTAGCAGGAAGTCTATGTACCATATATGGGAATGCAATTACATACCTAACTAATGAACCAGTGAACCAATGAACAAATGAGCCAAACGCCAAAAGTCAGCGTAGTTATATTAAACTGGAACGGTATAAAATACCTTAAACAATTTCTTCCCTCGGTGATGACATCGAACTGGCCCGATCTTGAGATTGTTGTAGGCGACAACGGCTCAGCGGACGGTTCCGTTGAGTTTTTAAGGCAAGAATGCCCTTCTGTCAAAATAATTCAAAACGACAAAAATTATGGGTTTACCGGCGGCTACAATAAAGTGTTGGAACAGGTGGAAGCCGATTACTTTATCCTGTTGAACTCTGATGTCGAAGTATCGCCCGGTTGGATAGCCCCTGTGATCGATTTAATGGAAAGCGACCCCTTGATCGCCGCTGCTGCGCCCAAAATAAAAGCCTTTGCACAACAGGATCACTTTGAACATGCAGGCGCCGCCGGAGGGTTTATCGACCGTTTTGGCTACCCGTTTTGCCAGGGAAGGATATTTTATGAAATAGAGGCTGACAAAGGCCAATACGGGCAATCGAAGGAAGTGTTTTGGGCCACGGGTGCAGCGTTGTTTGTAAAAAAGCGGTGCTGGGTTGAGGCCGGAGGATTTGATGACCGGTTCTTCGCTCATATGGAAGAAATTGATCTCTGCTGGCGGTTGAAAAATATGGGATACAAAATAATGTACTGCGCCGAATCGGAAGTGTTCCACGTAGGCGGGGGTACGCTGAATATGGAAGATCCTTTTAAAACATTCCTCAACTTTCGGAACAACCTGTTACTGCTCAAAAATAATCTTCCGTTTTGGAAAGGATTGGCGGCTATTTTTATCCGGATATGGATGGACCTGATCGCGGTGTTCAGGTTTCTGGGCGAAGGAAAACGCAAGGACGCCTGGGCAGTAAGCCGGGCACATCAGAATTTTGTGTTCCGCACCCAAAGATCGGAAATCCCAAATGCCCGAAAGATCAGGAACGCAAGGCGTTCTGCCTTAACCGGCATGTACAAAAGAAGTATCGTTTGGGATTTCTTTATTAAAAAGAAAAAACACTTTACTGACCTCGATCCTTCGGCTTTTCTTTAGTGTTGGTCATTTTGTTTTTCCCTTCTGTAACAGGTTCCGTGTTCGTCATGGGAACGCCTTCAGGAAAATGCACGTAAATGTCCTTTTGCGTTGAAGGCAGCTGAACGCCCTCCTGGCCAAGCATCTGATAAACCTGGGTTAATACCTGGCTTTTCAGTTCTCCCGTAGTACTGATGTCAGCCTCCCAGAACAAAAGCCTGAACTCAACCGCACTTTCGCTTACATTGTTGATAAAAACAGCGGGGCCAGGGTCGGTCATGATGTCGGTTCTTTTAGCCAACAGGTTTTTTAACAGCTCCCTGACATGATTCACATCAACGCCAAAGGCTGTGATCACTCTCACATCAATTTGGCGGTTGCTGTTGCTCAATGTCCAGTTCACCACCTGGTGCGAGATAAAATCGCCATTGGGTATGATTACTTCCGATCCATCGCCGGTAACTACTTTACTGGATCGTATGCCGATTTCCTTCATGGTGCCCATATGGCCGTCAACTTCGATCACGTCGCCGATGTTAATAGGCTTTTCAAATGCTAATATCAATCCCGAAACAAGGTTGTTTACAATGTTTTGTAATCCGAAGCCGATGCCGACGCCGAAGGCGCTGATGATAATCGTCAGCTTATCCAATGGAAAATTTGACGCGGCTACCGCGAGCAAAAATCCGATTGAAAAAACAGCTATCCTGATGATAATGGTTGAAGTCCGGTTCTTTTTTTTAGCTACCGATAGATCGGTCACTCGTTGCGCCGAAACGTCATAAAAATAGCTTATGATCCTTGAGGCTACGGAAGACAGCCATATTACAATTATAAAAATTACAAACCCGCCCAGCGTGAATGATGCGCCGCCGACGGAATGGGACTGATCTAAAAAATCACTTAAATAACCTTCGGTCCAATCTTCGATATTTAAATTTTGCAACAAACTGAAAACCCAAAGCAGTGCTGCGGCGAAGATCAGCGTGGCTCGTGTCTTTTTCTTTACCAGGTCATAATCCAGCCAGTTGATGATGCTCTTGCCGCCTTTTTGCGCTTCGAACTGCAGAAACAAAGCCTGGGTTAACACCTGCACAACCACATACAGGACCAGTAAAAACCATAGATTGAATACCGCTGTGACACCGAATATTTTGGCGAGGCTAAACCGACCGGTAACATTGAGCACAAAGGATAATGCCTGTAACGAGATAAATATCTTCAGGGCAATCTCCGCGAAAGGGAAATGCTCTTCCGGCGATTTTTTAATTTGCCGGTAGAAGGAGACACCGGCAACGATCGAAATAAGGCTCATGATCAATATCAGATACCGGTCAATAATAGAAATTTCGATAAATAAATTACTGATGGCGTAAACAAACGCCAGTGCTGCTGACCAAACAAAAAATTTATAAGCCGCTTTTTGGATATCGTTTTTAACCAGGACGAGCGATAAGGCAACTGATATTAAAAATAATATCTCCATCGAGGCGGTCGGCGGATGATCATAAAAAAAGGGGACGATAGAGGTAACAACCAGAAATACCGAAACGCCGGGCTTATTAAATATATATGGGGCCTCGGTAGGAATAATTTCAGCGCTTTCTTTCTTTTTCAGCGCTTTGTTCCGATTATAAAAAATCCAACTGCTGAAAATTACCAGGAATATAATTGCAATTAAATGAATCGTTGTATCGCTTTTGAAAAAGTAATTTAATAGGAATTGATTAAGCCTGAGCGTGCTGTTTAAGGCCGATTTGAAATCATCCGATTGTGGTTTAGCCTGCCATATATAATCTGATTCGCCGGCGAACGCTTTCAATGCAAACCCTTTGATCTTACTGTCAATCTGGTCGGCTTCATCAAGTGTTGTAGTATACGATATGGCCAATTTATCCTGCAACAGGTTTACTTTGAGCAAATCACTGCGATTTGCCGAATCTACGTGCCTCCATAACACCCTTACCTGCTTTAGTTGGGTAAAAAAGGTTTTGCGTACAACACTATCCGATGGCACAGTTTTTAGCACCGTGTCTTTTGAGAATTTGAGCAGATCATTCTCATTTTGCACGAGTTTGGTACCCACATTATCCGCGTCCGCCTGCCATTTGTCCAGCTTTTCCTGTACATGATCTAAGTTATCCCTAAGTACGAATAAAAAGCGCAGGGTACTGGCTTTGTGAGTTTTAGCAGCTGTATTGATCTTGTCAATCCTTTTAATCACGTCCGGGAGCTGCTGACCAACGTCGAGGGTGTCGAGGCCATCATCCAGGGTATTGTCGATCTGGTTAAATGAAGTGGTATATTGCTCAACACGCTGGAGCAGGCTATTGATGGAGGTGTCCGATTTATTAAGGGATCGCATCAATGAATCGCGGGAATGGATTGCGTGCCTGATCTCATTCCTCTTTTTTACGATGTCTTTTTGAGCTTTTGACTGGGAAAATGCATTAAACGAATAAAAGACTGTTATCGACAGTGTAATAAACGCAAGGAGTTTGGTACTGCGCATGGGTTTCAGATCAATTTTTTGTTTATTTACTTATTTTCCTCTTCTATGAGCAGGCTGTCAATGGCCAAACGGTAGGAATTCATCCCAAACCCGGCTATAACACCCTTGCAATTGGCTGCGAGCATGGAATGGTGCCTGAAGTCTTCCCTTTTATAAACGTTGGATATATGCACTTCTATAACAAGTGTTTTGATGGCGGCGATAGCATCGGCAATGGCGATGGAAGTATGGGTATATGCCCCGGCGTTTAACACGATGCCATCGGCGCTAAACCCGATTTCATGCAGCTTGTTGATGATCTCGCCCTCCACGTTACTCTGGTAATAGCTGATTTCGATGGCCGGATATTGTTGGCGTAGTTTTCCCAGATAAGTCTCAAAATCGCTATCGCCGTAGATGGATTTCTCCCTCACGCCTAACAGGTTTAAATTGGGGCCGTTTATAATCTGTATCTTCATCCGCTCAAACTTAAAGAAAAACATTAAATAAAATCGATATGGATTGGCGGTCGGCGATAAAAGGGTTCAGGTCATATTTGAAGCTCGAGAAGTCGCTTTCCGAAAATTCCATCGAAGCTTATACCCGCGATATCGACAAGCTTTACCAGTTTGCTGACAGCCAGGTTATAAAATTATATCCGGAAACCGTTACGTTAAATAATTTGAGAGATTTTATCGGCTGGGTAAATGAGCTTGGCATGATACCATCGTCGCAGGCGCGCATACTTTCAGGCATCAAGTCATTCTACAAGTACCTGCTGATGGAGGACATCATCAAAAGCGATCCCTCCGAACTGTTGGAATCCCCGAAGATTCAACGCAAGCTGCCGGATACCCTTAGTTACAATGATATCAATGCTATGATCGAAGCCATCGATGTTTCCAAACCCGAAGGCGGCCGGAACAAAGCTATCCTGGAGGTGCTGTATGGATGCGGGCTGCGCGTATCGGAACTTACTGAGCTTAAACTATCAAACTTATACCTCGATATTGAATTCGTAAAAGTGACCGGCAAGGGTAGCAAAGAACGCTTGGTGCCCATAGGAACATCCGCTATTAAAGCGCTGCAAATCTGGATCGAAAATATAAGGGTTCACATCCCGGTAAAAAAGGGGGAGGAGGATTTGGTGTTTTTGAACCGCCGGGGTTCACGACTGACAAGGGTTTACATTTTTTTAATGATAAAGGAGCTGGCCGTGCGAACGGGTATAAAAAAAACCATTAGTCCGCATACGTTCAGGCATTCCTTTGCCACACATTTGGTGGAGGGCGGTGCCGATCTGCGGGCGGTGCAGGAAATGCTGGGACATGAAAGTATTACTACAACGGAGATTTATACGCATTTGGACCGGGAATATCTAAAGGGGACTATTATTCAATATCATCCGAGGAGCTGATTGTTATTTTAAAACTCCTGCAAATCCAACGATGGGATTCTCATCTCCAAAATAACAAACCGCTCCATATTTGAAAAGTACTTTACAAAACGTTAACCTATATTTTTTATAATATGCCCTGAAAAATTTCTTTTCACACCTGGTCGATTCATTGTCCATGTAGATGTATCTGTCTCTGTCGCTTTTATATAAATTTATCTTATTATCCCATATTTGGAGTATCTTTTTTCTGCTGGCGCTATCTTCCTTACTATCGCCCGGTAATTTTTCACATTGTTCTTCATGGCCATCATAGTAAGGATCTTTTAAGATAAGTAACATTGTTTTTTCCTTTTTATTAATCGGCCTTACCTTAGCTATACTATCCGATATCGTTTTTAGAATTTCCCTACGCAGCATATAGTACACATCGAATAATTTTTCCACATTTTTTCTGATTGTATCAATTTTAGAAAGACTATCAATTAAATGATTTTTAATAATGACCTGATCGATTTTCTTTTCAAGTAGTAACCCTTTCTTTACTTGATATTTTTCGAAATTTATTGTATTGAGAGTTTCTGACCTTTTCACAGCAAACGTTCTGTCTGAAGATTTAGAAAGTAGATACTTTTTTATTTTTTTTTGGTCATGCTCATTTAATTCAAGTTCTAAACACTCAAATAACTGGTTTACTGAAAACATAATTTCTTTAGATTCACCGGTGTTGGAATTGATTATTGTAACAACCACGAATTCTGGCGCAGTCGATGGTCCGTCGTTAATTACTGACGCATAGGCTTTTTCAGCAATGTTTTGCGCCGATGGATATTGGATTGATATTAAAAATAAAAAGATAGAGACCAGGTAATTCATATTGAATTATTATGAATAAATGTATTGAATTTAAAACATAATAGAACGATCAGTTTAGCGTGGCCTTTATCATCCTGTCTCTTCCACTCATGTCTTTTTTTAACTCAATATTTTTAAAGCCCTTATCCATTAATAAACTGACGAGTTCTTTGCCGTAACTTTCATTGATCTCAAAAAACAATAATCCGCCCGGCGTAAGATGGTTCGTTGCAAACACTGCAATCGCTTTATAGAACACCAACGGGTCTGCCTCCGGCACAAATAAAGCGGTATGCGGTTCAAATTCCGTTACATTTTTATGCATCAGCGTTTTATCATGTAGGGTAACGTAGGGAGGGTTGCTGATGATCAGTGAGTAGCGAGTAGTGAGGGGTGTCCCGATAGCTATCGGGAGGTCAGAGGTGAAAGGTTGTTCAGGATTTAATATGTCTCCGTTGATAAAATCCACATCAACATTATTTAGTTGAGCATTTTCCTTTGCGGTTTGCATTGCATCTACCGATATGTCGATAGCTGATACTTGAAAATTGGGTAAATTCTTTTTTAAGCTGATGGCTATACACCCGCTGCCTGTACCAATATCTAATATTTTACCTGCAAACTGCCGACCATCAACTGCCCACTGCCCACTGCCCACTGCCCACTGCTCACTGCCCACTGCCAACTCATCACTGCCCACTGCCAACTGTCCGCTGCTAACTGCCCACTGCCAACTGCCTGCTGATTCAATCGTCCAGGCTACCAGTTCTTCGGTCTCCGGACGGGGGATCAGCACTGTAGGGTTAACTTTAAATGGCAGGCCGCAGAACTCCGTATGGCCAATTATATATTGTACCGGCTCACCGGTTTTGAGGCGGTCGAGGATAACGATGGCTTGCTCTCCAATTTCCGCCGGGATTTCCTGTTCGGGAAAGGCTTTGATTTTTGCTGATGACTGACCGGATAGATCGGTTAATACAACTAATGTAATTGCTTCCGCCTCCGGCGCACTGTATAGCTCGTCAAGACCTTGGTGATAGGCAACAAAAACATCCTTTACGGTTTTCATGCAACAAAGTAACATAAAAGCTACTTTTGCAGCATGACCGGTCACGAAAAATATATGCAGCGCTGCCTGGACCTTGCAGGATTAGGTATGGGAACTGTGAGCCCAAACCCGATGGTAGGAGCAGTTGTGGTGATGGATACCGTGATCATAGGCGAAGGCTACCATCATCAATATGGCGGGGCACATGCCGAAGTGAATGCCATCAACCAGGTGATCAGCGCCTTTAGCGATTGGGCTGAGTTATTGGATCAATCAACTTTATATGTTTCCTTAGAGCCATGCGCACATTATGGGAAAACGCCGCCCTGCGCCGATCTGATCATTAAACATAAAATACCGAAGGTGGTGGTTGGCTGCCGCGATCCGTTTGAGGAGGTAAACGGCAAGGGTATTGATAAGTTGAGGGATGCCGGCGTTGAGGTGATCACCGGGGTTTTGGAAGAAGACTGCAAATGGCTTAACCGCCGTTTTTTTACCCGGGTGCAAATGCACCGGCCTTACGTCATCCTAAAATGGGCACAAACTGCTGACGGCTTTTTCACGCCTGATAATGATTCACAATTCTGGATAACCGGTTCCGAATCCCGGAAGCTGGTACACCAATGGAGGGGCGAGGAAGACGCCGTTCTGGTTGGCAAAAGAACGGCGATGATAGATGACCCGCAATTGAATGTAAGGCTTGCCCCGGGAAGAAGCCCAAAAAGAGTGGTGATCGACCGCCGGCTTGAATTGAATGAAAATCTCAATTTATTCGATCATTCGGTTGAAACACTGATTTTTAATGAAATAAAGACAGCAATTGAAGGTAATATTAAGTATATTGCTTTGGAAGACTTCGACCGGTATGTGCCACAATACATATTGTACCAGTTGTACCTGCAGGATATTCAGTCCGTCATTGTAGAAGGAGGAGCACAAACCCTCAACTCGTTTATCGAAGCAGGTTTATGGGACGAAGCCCGGGTGTTTACCGGGTCGGTCTATTTGGAACATGGTATAAAATCACCGGGGATTCGCGGAGTAAATGGCGGCGAATTTAAAATAGGCAACGATAAATTATTGATATTGAAAAATTTGAATAGGCTTGAAGTTTAGAAATACCTTGTTAATCCCCTTTAAAAATTAACATGCTCTACATATTCCTGAGTATTTGCTGCAGCATTATTGTTTCCGTTATGCTGAAACTGGCTAAGCGGTATGAGATTGACATCTACCAGGCGATAGTTTGGAATTATTCAACAGCCATTTTATTGAGCTGGCTGATTTTAAGGCCCCATATCGGAAATATAGCGCATGGCCCTGTATTCAGCTATGCCTTGCTGGGCCTCCTGCTTCCGGCTATTTTTATCATCCTCGGTGTTTCAATAAAGTTTTCGGGCATTGTGCGCACGGATGTTGCCCAGCGTATGTCGCTGCTGATCCCGGTAGTTGCGGCTTTTTTGATCTTTGGCGAAAAAGAAACTTTTTTAAAGTTCATCGGCATATTTTTAGGGTTTGTAGCCATTGTTTGTACTATCCCCTGGCAAAAAAGTGGTCCACGGAACCCAATAAATGCAAATGCATGGGTCTACTTGCTGGTGGTTTTTGCAGGCTTTGGCGTTATTGATGTGTTGTTTAAGCAAATTGCTGCCTCAACTGTAGTTAACTACAACAGCTCCTTGTTTTTTGTATTTATTCTTTCGTTTATTTTTTCTTTGATCGGCCTTGTTTACCAGGTTCTTACAAAAAAAATGCGATTCTCATGGCTGCACATCCCGATAGGCTGGGTTTTGGGGATAGCCAATTTTGGCAACATATTATTTTACTTAAAGGCGCATAAAGAATTGGCCAACCGGCCTTCAATGGTATTTTCCGCCATGAACATCGGTGTTATTGTATTGGGTACTTTAACCGGGTTGATCATTTTTAAAGAAAAACTAAGCCTGGTGAATAAAGCCGGTATTGTTATTGCGGTTATTGCCGTTATCATCATGGCGAAATCCTGATACTATAAATGCTTTTTGACGACACCTACCGTACTATTGAAAAACCTATAGAAGGCCTGTTTCGCGATCGCGGCAGTAAATTCCTTGCTTTTGCTTACCCGGTGAATACAGAAACTGAGTTAAAGACTGCGCTCGCCTTATTAAAAGCAGAACATCCAAAAGCGAACCATCATTGTTGGGCCTTGCGTTTGGGTATCGACCGCTCCGTTTTCCGCCTGAACGACGATGGCGAACCTTCGGGAACTGCCGGCCGGCCGATTTTGAATACTTTGCTGAGCAAAGACCTCACCAACCTGGCGATAGTGGTAGTCAGGTATTTTGGCGGCACTTTGCTGGGTGTACCGGGTTTAATAAACGCCTATAAAACAGCGGCCGAAGATGCATTGAACAAAGCAGTTATTATCCAAAAAACGTTGAATGATGTTTACACCATTCAATTTGATTACCTGCAAATGAATGATGTGATGAAGATTATTAAGGATGATAACCTGCTAATTCTTACACAAAACTTTGATACGGAATGCAGCATACAGGTAGCTGTCAGGAAAACACTGGTAAACAGCTTCCTGTCAAAATTCAGCAACCTGACCGGTGCGATAGCTAAGTACGATTATACCACCTAACTCGTCAATCTTCGGCTATGATCCACGAACCATGAGTCCCCCACATTACAACCACTCGTGAAACTTCCCGATAAACCAATTTTTAATGTACTGGGTGAGAATACAGTAAGCCGTTAGTATGGCAATTAACCAAAGGAAAAATGTAAACGGCATGGGTTCCAGTTTAAAAGCATGCGCCAGGGGCGAAAAAGGCAGGTAAATCCCAATCGCCATGATAAACGTCGTTAATGCAATAACCGGCGCTGTTGCCCAGCTTTGTATAAACGGTATTTTGCGGGTTCGTATCATGTGGATGATCAGCGTTTGTGAAAGCAGGCTTTCGATAAACCAGCCGGTCTGAAAAAATGCCTGGTGCTGCGGCGAATTCGCCTTAAAAAAGAACCATAACACTGCGAAAGTGGCATAGTCGAAAATTGAGCTGATCGGCCCTACATATAGCATGAATTTGCCGATACCACCGGCGTCCCATTTACGCGGCGCAACAATATAATCCGCGTCCATCGTATCCCATGGGATCGAGATCTGCGACATATCATACAACAAGTTGTTGATCAAAATTTGTATCGGCAGCATGGGCAGGAAGGGGAGTAATGCGCTGGCGCCCAGCATACTGAACATGTTGCCAAAATTACTGCTTGCAGTCATTTTGATGTATTTGATGATATTACCAAAAGTACGCCGGCCATAAATTACACCCTTGCGCAACACCATCAGGTCCTTTTCAAGCAAAATAATATCGGCGCTCTCTTTTGCTATATCCACCGCTGTGTCCACCGAGATACCCACATCGGCATCCCGCAGCGCAGCGGCGTCGTTAATGCCGTCGCCCATAAAACCGACGGTATGCCCTTTGGACTGCAACACTTTGACTACCCTCGATTTTTGCACCGGGCTCAGTTTTGCCAAAATACTGATGCCGTCAATCCTGCCGGCCAGTTCCTCGTCGCTCATCGTCTCCAGGTCGCGTCCCAGCAAAACCTCTTTACACGGGATACCCACATCCTTGCATATCTTTTTGGCTACGATCTCGTTGTCGCCGGTTAGCACTTTAATGCTGATGCCTAATTTGTGTAAAGCCTTAATCGCTGTTATGGCCGAAGGTTTTGCAGGATCCAGGAAACCAACAAACCCGGTCAATATCATACCCTGCTCGTCGGCAACGCTGTAATTTAACGGGCGCTCGTCGTATTCCTTCACGGCAACCAGCAAAACACGCAGTCCCTCGGCATTCAGCTCGCGCGATTTCCGCAGCACAATCTCACGCATCTTGTCATCCATCGGAATAACATCATCCTTTTCAATCTGGAGGCTATCGTCTTCACCGGGGTCGAAAGCATAGGTGCATAAGTCTAAAACCTCCTCAACGGCGCCTTTGCATATCAAGAGATGCTTTTTATTTTTATTTTCAAGGATAACCGACATGCGCCGCCGCTGAAAATCAAAAGGTATTTCATCCACTTTTTTGTACGACTCACCTTCCTTTAAGCAGGCGTGTATCTCCACATGCTCCAGCACGGCTACGTCGAGCAGGTTTTTTAACCCGGTTTGATGAAAGCTATTCAGGTAAGCCCATTTCATTACCTCGTTATCCTCGTGCCCGTAAACATTCAAGTGGCGCTCCAACACAATCTTATCCATCGTAAGCGTGCCTGTTTTGTCGGTACAAAGTATATCCATCGCGCCTATGTTCTGGATGGCGTTCAATCGTTTAACTACAACTTTCCGCTTTGACATATTTACCGCCCCTTTGGCAAGGTTGGCGGTAACGATCATCGGCAGCATCTCAGGCGTGAGCCCAACGGCTATGGATATGCCAAACAAAAAAGCATCCATCCAATTGTGTTTGGTTACGCCATTGATGATAAATACCAGCGGAACCATCACCAGCATAAAACGGATCAGCAGCCAGCTCACGCTGTTAACGCCTTTGTCAAAACTGGTTTCGGCCCGTTTACCGGTCAGCGATTTCGACAATGAGCCGAAATAGGTTTTTTCGCCGGTATTTACCACGGCGGCCATAGCTGTCCCGCTTACTACGTTGGTGCCCATAAAGCAAACGTTACCCAGTTCCAGGGGCGAAAGCTTTGCCGCATCCTGTACGGCATTCTGGCTTTTTTCAACAGGAAGCGCCTCCCCGGTAAGCATGGACTGGCTGACGAACAAGTCCTTCGACTGTAGTACCCTTATGTCAGCCGGGATCATATCCCCGGCTGACAGCTGTATAATGTCGCCCGGAACCAGGAATTTAATCTCAAGTTCTTCTTTACTTTCGGCCCGGGTAACGGTGGCGGTGGTTTTTACCATCGATTTTAGCTTTTCTGCTGCCTGGTTACTCCTGAATTCCTGTATAAAGCGGAGCATCACGCTGAGAAATACCATCGTGCCTATTACAGCAACGGTGGTATAATCCTGGTCTTCTGGTTTCTGTATGATTACGTCGGTGATCAGTGAAATACAGGCCAGGATAAACAGCACGGCAATAAAGGGGTTTACAAAGGCCTGCAAAAACTGAAGGTACCATACCGGCGCTTTATCATGCACCACTTCGTTCAGCCCGAATTCACGCAAACGGTCTTCCACCTGTTCCTCGTTCAGGCCGCCCATGTTGGTTTCCAATAGGCCCAGGGACTTACCGCTTGAGCATACCGCTATATTTTTCAACCTGGCAATGGATGCGTTGTCGAATTCCTGGATGTCGTGGCCGTTGCTGCGTTTTATGAAACGGAATTTTTTCTTTTTTTCTTCGACGGCTGTTGTCATAACTACTTTCCCTGTTTTAGAAAGGCGTGCCTAAGATGCAAACCTTATGTTACGAATTTGTTAATTTAAAATTAAGCCTCACCAGGCTTCCTGCCCATGGCAAAAATTGAAATTAAATAACCAGTCAGCCGGGCCCGCTTAGGGGGCCGTGGAGGTGATAAGCAAAAACATGAAAGTCCTGAGAAAAGAATAACGATTTGAAAAGACTGGAAAAAAAGCCGGCCAGGTAAGCTCTTTGGAGCTTATTCGAAAGAGCGGAAAAACAGAAGCCGGCATGTTTGAAACATACCGCCCTGCTTACCTTCTTTAACTGAGAGGTTGGCAGATGGCAGTTCATGCTGGTAACTATAACTCGGGCCTGCGTCCATATTAATTTTATTGATCGCGCCGGGCGAATACCGGCGTTTTTATTTCGCGCAAAAATAAGTTTTTATTTGAAAGATTTTCATATTTCAGAATTCGAAAGTGAGATAATTTAAAATTGATATTGTTGAACAGCGTTTTTTGGGTTTTACACTTCCCGGCCCAATTTTTCAAACTAAACAGCAAATAAATATGTAATTTAGTCGGGCATGCAATCCTTCGAAATAGATAAGACCGACCTGCTGCGTGTTGAAACGGCACTCCAGGGGAATGACGCTGACTTAGAGAGCGTTCTGCAGGAGTACCATGCTTCGGAGATTGCCTTGCTTTTCGAACGGCTACCCCAGGAGGCCAGGGAACGGATCATCAACATTCTTCCTACGGACATAGCTTCGGAAGTAATTTCCGAAATGCACGAAGAGCAAGACCCCGGAGAGCTGCTTATCGGCCTCGACCCGGAGAAAAGATCGGAAATTATCGAGGAACTCGACTATGACGATGCGACCGATATAATTTCCCAGCTGGATGAAGAAGATCAGAAGGAAGTTTTAGAAGACCTTGACCAGGAAGATGCGGCTTCCATCCGCGCGCTGATGCTATATCCCGAGGATACAGCGGGCGGGTTGATGAATTCGGATTTGGTGAAGGTCAACATCAGGCTCGACAAAAAGGACGCGCTTGATGAGATCATCCGCCAATCCGAAGAAATGGAGGAGTTTAATGCCATTTACGTGGTGGACGACGACAATACTTTGCAGGGGGTGTTGTCCATCAAGGCGCTCCTCAAAGCAAAAGCCGAAGCACATGTCAGCGATTTAGTCAATACTGATTTTGTTTTTGTAAAGGCCGACCTTGACCAGGAGGACGTGGCAGACCTGATTTCGCAATACAACCTCACCGCTATACCGGTAGTTGACGGCCAGATGAAATTACTCGGCAGAATTACCGTCGACGATATCATCGATGTAATGGAAGAAGAAAGCACCGAGGATATCCTTAAGATATCGGGTGTTTCTGAAGATGAAGAGCTGAGCGGTAACTGGAAAGACGCTGTAAAAAGCAGGCTGCCCTGGTTGGTGATCAATTTAGGCACGGCTTATCTTGCAGCTTCCGTTATCAGGCATTTCGATAGCACCGTACAGGAGCTGCCGATATTAGCGGCTTATATGACCATTATTGCCGGGATGGGCGGCAACGCGGCTACGCAGGCGCTGGCGGTAACGGTTCGTCGCATCTCATTAAATGATCTTACCGACAAGCAGGCCTATAATACTGTTATAAAAGAATTTTTGGTAGGATTGATCAACGGCGCTGCGAACGGCATAATTGTTTTTTTTATTGCTTTATTTTATGATACCGACCCAATGCTGGGCCTGGTTTTGTTTTTGGCCATGACGGGCAACCTGATCGTTGCAGGACTGACGGGCGCCTCGATTCCGTTGGTATTGAAAAGGGTGGGAATTGACCCTGCTGTTGCCTCGTCTATTATCATAACCACATTTACCGATTGCGCGGGCTTTTTATTGCCTTTATGGTTTGGCAGCAAGCTATTGCTGGATGCGCATCACCATGTTTTACATCTGCATTAAATAAATTAGTTCTATACAATCTGAATACTACAAAATGACTAAAGTAAGATATGACTGGACGAGAGAGGAAATTGCTGCAATATATCACATGCCTTTATTAGACCTTGTTTACAAGGCCGCCACAGTTCACCGCGAAAATAAGGACTATGCCGAAGTGCAGATCAGCTCGCTGATATCGATAAAAACCGGCGGATGCCCCGAGGATTGCGCCTACTGTCCGCAGGCGGCCCGGTACAATACAGGAGTAAACGTCCATGCAATAATGCCGGTTGAAGAAGTAATCAGTGCAGCTGAAAAAGCCAAACAAGGCGGTGCCTCCAGGTTATGCATGGGAGCTGCCTGGCGCGAGGTGAGGGACAACCGCGATTTCGATAAAGTTATCGAGATGGTTAAGGCTGTAAATGAGCTCGATATGGAAGTATGCTGCACACTTGGGATGCTTACCGAGAGCCAGGCACAGCGCCTTGCCGACGCCGGGCTTTACGCATATAACCACAACCTCGACACGTCTGAAGAAGACTATAAACGGATCATAACTACGCGCACCTATGACGACCGCCTGAAAACCCTGGAGCACGTGCGCAAAGCGAAGATCACCGTTTGCAGCGGTGGCATTATTGGTTTGGGCGAAACCGTGGAGGACCGCATCTCGATGCTTAAAACTTTATCAAACCTGCCAAAGCACCCCGAGTCGGTGCCGATCAATGCTTTAGTACCCATACAGGGAACACCTTTAGCTGATCAGCCCCGGGTATCGGTATGGGACATGGTGCGGATGATCGCCACAACGCGGATCATTATGCCAAAAACGGTGGTACGCCTTTCAGCCGGCCGCACTGAAATGAGCACAGTGGAGCAGGCCTTTTGCTTTATGGCCGGGGCAAATTCCATTTTTGCTGGCGATAAATTATTGACGACGCCAAACCCGTCGTTTGATACCGATATGGCGATGTTTGAATTATTAGGTCTGAAGCCCAGGAAAGCGTTTAAAAATGGGAAGATAGGGGAGGCCTATGTTGAAGACATGTCCTTACAGTAAATGTGCGAATATTATTTCGGATGGGTGAGGGCTTCGCCGTCTCGGATGTTCGATCCGATAGCTATCGGATTCGGATTTGTTTAATGCGGGATGTGCGGATGTGCGGGTGTGCCGATGAAGGGAAGCCCGGAGGTTGAAAGAGGCAAAGTGTTGCTTCAACGGGAAAATAATCTGTCAGCGAGACGCAAAATATTGCGTCTCTACAACCCATTAACGATATTGTATCTATATATTGGATTGAGTATGAAACGGCTTAAAGTAAATACCACCTGGGAAGAAGACGAGGATGAACAGTTGCGTTTTTTTGCCAGTCTTTCTTATGGAGAGCGCCTGAGGTATTTCTTCAAACTCAGAAATGCGACCAATTTCCATAAGGAGTCGTATCCAAAGGGTAAGATATTTAAGATCACTCATTCACACGATGCAGATTGACATTGGCGACGATTTTTTTTTGGCATTTATCGGCAGCATGCAAAAACATGATGTACGGTATATGTTAATAGGAGATATGGCTGTGAATTTCCATGGATATATCCGCAATACACAGGAAATAGATATATGGTTGGCGCCGACCAACGAAAACCGTGACCTTTTCTATAACGTTTTGTTAGATGTTGGATATGTTGAAGAGGAGATTTTGGAATATAGGAACGAAGATTTTACAACATTTTTTAAATGCTCAATTGGCGAAATGCCCAATGCAATTGACTGCCTGACATTTGTTCACCCGTCCATCAGTTTTGAAGACGCAGAGAAAGAAATGATCAGGTATAACGTAGGCAATGATCTTTTTTTAAATGTCGTGGATTATAATTTTTTAAGAAAGATGAAGATATTGACCCATCGGGAGAAAGATTGGGCTGATGTCGCTAAACTGGATAAGATACACAGAAAGGAACTTTAAGATATTTCAACTGCAGTTAACCCGGAGGTGAAATGAATTCGTAAAATGAATAAAAAAATCTATTTGTAGGCAGAAAACACCTTTACTACCGATTGCTAACTACACGGCGAATAGCTGGCCAATATCCTTAAACGCTTTAAATTCAAGTGCATTGCCCGAAGGATCGAGAAAGAACATCGTCGCCTGCTCGCCAGGCAGTCCCTTAAAGCGAATATATGGCTCAATTACGAATTTAATACCTTGCGCCTTTAACCTTTTCTCCAGTTCCTGCCATTCGTCCCATTCCAAAACCACGCCATAATGGGGCACCGGTACATCATGTCCGTCTACCGGGTTAAAGTGTGACGCTGTATTTTCAGCGGGCCTTGGTTTTAAATGGATCACAAACTGATGGCCGAATAGGTTAAAGTCAGTCCAGCTATCCGAGCTTCGTCCCTCGCCACAACCCAAAACTTCCCGGTAAAACCGCCTCGACACTTCCAGGTCATAAACCGGCACCGCAACGTGAAATGGCGTTAGCTTACTCATTAAATTTAATATTAAAGTACCTCGTTTCGATTGTCCCGGTCAAATTCTTAACCATTCCAGCAATAAAGCAACTCAACAATCCAACCTTTCAACTCCCGATAGCTATCGGGACCAACCTTTCAA
Source organism: Bacteroidota bacterium (assembly GCA_013286235.1). Lineage (GTDB taxonomy): Bacteria > Bacteroidota > Bacteroidia > Sphingobacteriales > Sphingobacteriaceae > Mucilaginibacter. The sequence continues at coordinate 14,125 of JABDGE010000021.1, read as the reverse complement.
CAACCCAAAAACAAAGCTATTTCACCGTGTACCGGTATACCTGCCGGCCAAGGTTACCGTCCTTATCGAGGCCTTCAATAGTTACCCGGTATATACCCTGTCCATCCGAATTAAAATACTGCAGCAAAGCATTACCAGTTTTGTCAGTGGTTACATTCGGATTCCAATAAATAGTACTGCGGATATCTAATTGTGTGGGCTGTGCTTGCCTCGAACCAGTATACAGGGGAAGGTAAAAAACTCTTGAAACCTCATATCCCTTCGGGTATAACGTAGCTTCGTTACGATTGCCAAGCATAGCTTTCAGGTCCTGGTAACTTATTTTGGTCGTTTCAATATTTTTGAGGTTAATGACAATAGCGCCGCTGCTTTGATAGGCGCTGTTGACAAGCCCTAATTGGTCTTTCAGAAATATTTCAATCGATTCTATCGAAGCCGGGTTAACGGATGCTAAATCAACGGTCTCTATCGGCATGCCTTTGAGAAATATTTGCATCGGCACCCTTTTTCCTGCTGAATAGTCACTGAAAACGTAAAACTTATCGTTATCAAAAGTAACGCCCGACGATAAACCTTTAATGCAATCCACCAGCGAATTACAATCCTGAAATTCGCTGCCTTTTATGGTATGATCAGCCTCCATGCCCAGGCTGGTGAGGCTGCTGTAGTCGTTATGACTTGGTTTTTTTTCAATGCGGGTATCTTTAATAACTACCTCTTTCAGGATGTGCAGGTCGTTATGCTGCTGCTTGCTGTTTTTCAGGTAGGCACTAAGTGTGCTATCGATGTTGGTGATTGCTTCGGCTGCCTGGTAATTAGCCGGCAAAGGCTGTCGCTGCCCATTGTCGACAGTGAGCACCAGGTCGCTGGCCCTAACATTGTCGCGAGCGCTCAATACCACCTTTGCCGAATCCGGGAACACCAGGTTCGCGAACTTAAAGCGACCGTCAGCATCGGTTATAACGTTAGCGAAAAAGTTTTTGTCCGGAATGGAGATATGCACATTGCCGCGGTTAACAGGTATGCCGCTCGAAGCCCGCAGTGTACCCGAAATGTCGATACCTCTTTCTACGGGAAAATTCATCGTTAGCGGCTTGTTGTTAAGAACGGCATCATATGAAAAGCGCCGGTATCCCTGCGTTTGAAGTAAAATGTCAAGATCCGCAGCCTTTTTTTGATCCGGATGATTAAAATAATAGTTGGGTTTTTCAATATATCCCTGGATGTCGGATGTCAAAAGCAAATTGGTTAATATGGTTGTTTCGGCATCTTCATCATACGGCACTTTTGCCTCATCGATCACTGAAACAGAGAAATTACCTTCGTCCGGCTGACCGGCATTGTTTGCCATTATGTTGAGCATAACTTTTTGGCGGGTGTTGTATTCCGGGTGATCACTTTTTACCGACAGGTTCAACTGATCGTTGTGCTGGATAAAGGCGATCCGCTCACTTACGGGCTCGCCATCGCCGGTAAACAACGTAACCTGCAAAATCCCGGTTGGAAATTTACTCTTCGGAATGGCAGCATTATAAACCTGGGTTTGCAGCGTGGTTTTTGCCGCGTAGCAAATTAAGCCTGCCGATTTAGCAATGATAAAAAATGTCTTCCCCTGAAAATCTTTAAAAAATGCCTCGTCCGACTGTAATTTTAGGTTCAAATTATCCGGATCGTTGTTATCAAGGCTAAGGTCGATACCGTCACTCCCGACTTTTGGAAACTCCGGTGTCGCAGTTGTTCCGTCGGCGTAGGTTACATGGGCCGTATAGGTTTTACCGTCTTCCGGGGTGAGGATAAAAAGGCCCATTCCAAGATGCGAAGATGAGAACTCGGTCACAACGTTATTGTTATTGTCGGTAATTGTTCCCTTTAAATCGACACCCAAGCCTAAGGGACTAAGCGCTTTAAATGCAATTTTTGTGCGTACGCCGGTAATTAGCTGCCCACCTTCCGGAAAAAATTGAATATCGTTTGGCTTGGCAACCGATTTTAACGAAAATGTGTTAGTCGTCTCTTTTCTTGGTCCATTGTCGATTTGCGTCACAAGGCTAGCCGAATCGAGGCTTAGATTTTTGATGTTGATGAAACTGATGTCGATAAATCCATTTTTGTCGGTTTCCCCCTTGCCCTTTGCAATTGACTCGTCGTCTTTGTCAATTGTCCAGCTTACTTTTTTGCCGGCATAGGGGTTTCCGTCATTGTCCCTGTAGTATATTCCCGCCGTTATTTTGGCATATTTACTGGCAGTGGTGCTTTTTAATGATACCTGGGTTGAAACCTGGTTATTAATTGCATCGCCGATGACCATGTTTTTATTAAAAAAGTACGAAACGCCTAAGTTGTTCATGTAATTGGTATAGGCAACGATCCGGTAATTCCCTTTTTTATAATTGTATTGCGATAAAGGGATACTGCCCCAGGCCAGGCCATTTTTTGCCTGCAGCATAAAAGATTGTACCACCGAGTCGCGGGGGGGCCATTATATCAACATAAATAACTTTACTGAAAGGAGAGGGGACATGCAGGCCGACTGTCAAATACGCCTTAAACCAGATCGTATCTCCCACTGCATAATATGGCTTATCAAAGTGCATGTATACACGTTCAACCGGGAGGTCACTGTACGCTTTGGATGTTTTAGCGATAATGGTATTTAAAGCCGAATGGTCGTCCTGCGCGGATGCCTGAAAAGAAAAAGAAATAATAAATATAGAAAACGAAAAAAAAACTTTCAGAAACCTCATAATATACATTTATCCCTGGAATCGGGCTAATATAGCCCATTTACTATTTAAAAACCGCACCCGGCTCCTACTTTAACACTTTTTTTACAGGATTTAAAAACTCTCCTTAACCACCATCTGGACGGTGTTGCGGCTTAGCTGCTCCAGTAAGATGGTTTTCCCATCAGTAAGCTCGCTTAGCGATGAACGCAAATAATGCCTGACGGTAACCAGGCAGAGGTTATTATTGTATTTAGCTTTAAACTCGGGCGACAAGTCCTTCAATAGTTTTTTAAAGCGCTCCTCGTTCAAGTCAAAACAAACGCTAAAACTGAGGGCAGATGTTTGCATCATGTTAACCTTAATGTGGTTTTGCGCAAACATCTTAAAGATATTGCTCAGGTGGTCTTCTGAAATAAATGAATAGTCTTTAGCCGAAAGCGACAACAAAACCTGGTTTTGTTTCAGGATGATCACCGGTTTTATAAATTTATTGTCGCTGTTTTCATGAATCAGGGTTCCGGTGGCCCGGGGATCGAAGAACGGCTTTACGAACAGCGGTATTTTGGCATTCTGAAGCGGTTTGATGGTTTTGGGATGTATAACGCTGGCGCCGTAATAAGTCATTTCAATGGCCTCGCTATAGGATAACTCATCAAATTTCACGGTGTCCTCAAAATATTTTGGATCGGCATTCAAAATACCCGGGACATCTTTCCAGGTGGTTACCGATTCCGCGCCCAAACAGGCTGCAAAGATCGAAGCTGTGTAATCTGAACCTTCACGGCCGAGTGTTGTTGTAAAGTTTTCAGACGTGCCGCCCAAAAAACCTTGCGTCACCACGACCCCTTTTTGCAGGAGACCGGGGATACCGGTATTAATGGACTCCCTGGTTTTAGCCCATTGAACTGCTCCTTCCCGGTAGGTATTATCCGTGTGAATATACCCGCGTACATCAATCCACTGGCTCTTAAACCCCTCTTTATTCAAATATGCATTAACAATCCGCGTAGAGACCAACTCGCCAACCGAGACTATTTGGTCATATACAAAGTCGTAGTCCTCATGCGGGGCATCTTCAATCAGCCATTCTATCTCGACAAAGGTGTTGGCCACATCGTTAAAAACGGGATGATAGGGTTCGAAAAGTTTCTCTATGATGGTATAATGGTAGGTTTTAATATCTTCAAATATCCCCTGCAATTCTTCCGAGCCATTAACATACGCTTTAGTAAGGTTTTCGAGTGCGTTGGTAGTTTTACCCATGGCCGAAACTACGATCAGTATTTGATCGGCTGAATAATTTTTCACCACTTTGGCGAGGTTAACGATGCCATCAGCATCCTTAACCGATGCACCGCCAAATTTAAAAACCAGCATTATAAGTGAAATTTATTATCGTTATATGTTCATTTTTTGAAGCTGCTCCTTTGACAGGGAGCCGTTAAGCCAGCCGCCGCCGATATCCGCCGCGTATTTTTCATAAAATTTAATGGCGGGTTCATTCCAGTCGAGCACCTGCCATGTCATCCCGTTAAAGTTGAGCTCCTTTGCTTCGGTCACCAGCCGGTCAAACAACATTTTGCCTACACCTTTACCGCGCATTGCTTCGGTAACAATAATATCTTCCAGGTACATCCTGCAGCCCTTCCAGGTGGAGTAACGCGTATAGTAAAGTGCGAAAGCGACAATCACCCCATCTGCTTCGGCCACAAAAGCTTTCCAAACCGGTCTTTCGCCGAAACCCGCATCTTCAAATTCGTGCAGGGTTACGGTTACTTCGTTTGGTGCAAGTTCAAAATCTGCCAGTTCCTGTACAAGTTCCAAAAGGCGCGGGCAATCCTGCTTTTCAGCGATGCGTATCGTTATGTTCATTAGTTCATTAGTTCTCCCGATAGCTATCGGGAGGTTCATTAGTTCAATGGTTCAATGGTTCATTGGTAGGAAGCGGGTAAAATAAATCCCAAATCCGAAATCCCAAATCCGAAATCCCAATCAATTATTTCTCCAATGTTTGACCACTCTTTCGCCAAAAATTGTGCTGCCCAGCCGTACCATGGTACTTCCCTGTTCAATAGCGATCTTATAATCGCCTGACATTCCCATCGAAACGGTATCAAATGCAACATCGTTTTTGAAAAAACTAAGTTTAATCCCGTCGAAAAACGTCCGTAGCTCGTAAAACTCTTCTTTTATTTGTTTTTCATTATCGGTGTTGGTTGCAATGCCCATCAGGCCCTTGATCCTTACATGCTGCAAACCGGCAAGATCATCCGAACGAAGCAGTTCTATTACCTCGTCGAATCCGAATCCAAACTTGGTTTCCTCGTCTGCAATGTATACCTGCAGCAGGCAATCGATTACCCGGTTGTTTTTTTTAGCTTGCTTATCTATTTCCTGCAGAAGTTTAATACTATCCACCGATTGGATCATATGAATAAAAGGGGCTATGTATTTAACTTTGTTGGTTTGCAAATGACCTATGAGGTGCCATTGGATATCTTTGGGTAAATGCTCATACTTGTCGGCAAGGTCCTGCACAATATTTTCTCCGAATAAACGCTGGCCGGCATCGTATGCTTCCTGTACGTCTTCAACCGGCTTTGTTTTAGAAACTGCCACCAGCGATACGTTTATGGGTTTCGTTTCGTTTTTTAAGCGCTTGATGTTATCTGCAATGCTCATTAATCGTTAGTTTTGCTCCATTATCAAGCCGCTAAATTACAGAATGCTCAAATATATCGCCTTGTTTTTTTCAGTAACCTTCATCCTGGGGGCTTGCAAGAGTAATAACCAGGGGATTAAGGTGATTCCCCACGATCAAATGGTAGGTCTGCTCGTTGATATGCATCTCATCGACGGCAGCATTTATGCCACGGTATCGCAAAATCCGGATACATTATATAAATATGATATGGCGAGGTTTCTGGTGCTGTTTAAACATTACCATACAGATTCGGCTACGTTCAGGAGAAGCCTTAGATATTACACCAATCAACCGACTGAATTGTCGGGTATGTATGTGGAGATTATGGCGCGGCTGCAAAAAAAATTAGATTCGGTAACCCCTAAGTCACTAAAAAACTATAATGGCCCGCGCCCTGTACACAACTGATAAACTGGGCTTCGCCGAAATAAAGCAGTTGATAAAAGCGCATTGCCTTTCGGAAATGGGCCGCGAAATGGTGGATAAGATCCAGGTAATGCACCAATTCGACCAGGTAAACAAGTTCCTGGGCCAGGCGAAAGAATTCAAAAACATTCTGCTCAATGATGAAGCGCTGCCGATCCATCATTTTTTTGATATTAAATCGCTTGCGAACAAAGCCCGGATAGAAGGCGTCTTTTTAACCGAAGAAGAGTTTTACCAGGTTAATGCGTCACTAACCACTGTTTTTGCAGTGATTGCCTATTTCAACACGCGTGCGGGCGTCTATCCAAATCTCGAGGCACTGTTTGAGCATCTCCCGATCGAGAAAATAATCTTAAAGAAAATAGACCAGGTAATCGATCAAAAAGGCAAGATAAAGCCTAACGCATCGCGCGACCTGCTGGACATTACCTCCGGCATCGCAAAGGCCGAACAGGAAGCCCGAAAAAAAATTGACCAGGTTTTCAAAAATGCCAACAGTAATGGCTGGACAGCCGATGGGTCGCTGACCGTACGCGACGGCCGTTTATGTATTCCGTTGTTAGCCGAGAACAAACGCAAACTAAAAGGATTTATTCACGATGAATCGGCATCCGGTCAAACTGTTTATATGGAACCGGAGGAGGTTTTCTCACTCAACAACAAAATTCGTGACCTGGACTTTGACCGCCGCCGCGAGATCGTAAAAATATTAACGGCTTTAACAAGCGAGTTAAGGCCCTATATTCCATTGCTGCTATCGTACCATGGTCTATTGAGCAAGCTTGATTTTGTGCGGGCTAAAGCCCTTTTTGCCATCGATATTGAAGCTGAAATGCCGCAACTGGTAAATGAACCATTACTTCGGCTCGTTAATGCCCGCCATCCCTTGTTGTTCCTCAATTTTAAACGGGAACACAGAACAGTTGTGCCGTTAAATATAAAAATTGACGAAAAAACGCGGGTCGTAGTAGTTTCGGGACCGAACGCCGGTGGTAAGTCGGTTTGCATGAAAACGGTTGGCCTGTTACAAATGATGGCACAGGCCGGCTTACTGATCCCTGCCGATGAAGCCAGCGTAACCGGCATTTTCAAACAGTTTTTTGTGGATATTGGAGACGATCAATCGCTTGAAAGCGACTTAAGCACCTATAGCGCACACCTGTCGAAAATGAAGGAATTTGTGGAGCGGGCCAACGGGAATACACTGGTTTTGATCGATGAGTTTGGTACCGGTACCGATCCGCAGTTTGGCGGCCCGATAGCCGAAGCGGTGCTGGAGTCGTTAAACCATAAAAAGATCAGGGGCATCGTAACCACGCACTATTCAAATCTTAAGGTCTTCGCCAGTCATACCGAAGGGATCGAAAATGCGAGCATGCTGTTCAACAACACGGAGATGAAGCCGCTGTATATCCTGGAGATTGGTAAGCCGGGAAGCTCTTATGCATTCGAAATTGCCCAAAAGATCGGTTTGCCGCAAAACGTACTCAATCTGGCCAAAAACAAGGTGAGCGCCGGGCAAAAAAAGGTAGATACTTTGCTGGTTGACCTTGAACGCGAAAAAAAAGAAATATACGATACCCGCATCCGCCTGGAAAGGCAGCAGAAACAGGTGGACTTGTTGCTCGCCGAAAATGAGAAGCTTAAAAGTTATCTCGAAGAAAACAAAAAGTCATTGATCAGGGATGCGAAAGAAGAGGCAAAAACAATTATCCTGAATGCCAACAAGTTGGTTGAAAATACCATCTCCGAAATAAAAAGCAGCAACGCCGACAAAGAAAAGACCCGTGCCCTTCGCGAAAATTTGAATACCGAGCTCCAAAAAAATACCATAAAACCGGTAGTAACAAAACAATTACCGGCTGACGAAGAACTAAAGCCGGGCGATTGGGTTAAACTAACAGACAGCGAAACAACCGGCCAGGTGATAGAGATCGTAAGGGACAATGTAGTAATAGCGATCGGCGATCTGCGAACGGTTGCTAAAAGGAAGAAAGTGGCAAAAGTTTCCAGGTCGGAGGTGCCTAAGGAGGTTCGAAGGAGTTTTAGCAGCAATTCCGGCGACATCGCGGATTTTAGCCCGGAAATAGATGTTCGTGGAATGCGGACAGAGGAGGCCCTTGGCGCCATAGAGCGGCTGCTCGATCGCGCCATTATGATGGGGTTTGGTAACTTAAAAATTCTGCATGGCAAGGGCGATGGCATTTTGCGCAAAATGATTCGCCAGTACTTAAGAAAATACGAACAAGTAGATAGAATGGAAGACGAACATGCCGACAGGGGAGGGGATGGAATTACTTACGTATATTTGAAATGATCCTGCTTAGGAGTCGCGAAATGTTCCGTCTCCTATATTGATTGAAATAACCACCGTGACGCAATACCTTCATTCTATGAATGTCATGAATTATAAAAATCTCATTTTCGGCCTTTTCCTGGTTGGCGCCCTGCGGTGCCAGGGCCAAAGCTTCATCAAGGCCAACGATCCGCATATCCGATACGAAGGGAGGATCGCCAGGACCGACAGCACGGCTGAGTTATCCTGGCCGGCCACGTCGGTTACGATCAATTTCAGCGGTACACGCATAAGCGCCATTTTAAAGGATGAGCGCTCCGACAACAATTACAATGTCATCATTGACGGGAAAGTGTTTAATATTCTTCATCCCGATATTTTTAAGAAGACCTACCGCCTGGCTTACAACCTGAAGCCAGGCAAACACACGCTGGAACTATTTAAGCGGACGGAATGGGCAATGGGTAAAACCTGGCTTTATGGCTTTGAGCTGTATGGCGAAAACAAAGTTTTACCACTGTCGCCGCCGAAAAAGCATAAACTGGAATTTTATGGCAATTCTATCACTTGTGGGTATGCTGATGAAGACTCGACAGGAATGGACAGGGGCACAAGCCCCTATGAAAATGGTTACATGAGCTATGCAGCCATCACAGCCCGCCATTTCGACGCGGAATTGTACAGTATATCCAAAAGTGGTATCGGTGTTACCGTCAGCTGGTTTCCGCTCATCATGCAGGAAATGTACGACCGCCTTGATGCTACAGATCCCTACAGCAAATGGAATTTCTCGAAATATACGCCTGATGTGGTAGTGATCAATTTATTCCAAAACGACGCCTGGATTTCAAAATTACCGGATAATGACCAGTTTAAGGCCCGTTTCGGGAAGACGGCGCCGACAGAAGAATTTATTGTGAACGCGTACAGCAAGCTAGTAAAAAGCATCCGGGCGAAATACCCTGAGGCGAAGATAGTTTGCATTTTGGGCAGCATGGACGCGACAGAGGCCGGTTCGCCATGGCCGGGCTATATCGAAAAGGCTGTTTCCGACTTAAAAGACCCAAAGGTTTATGAGCACATCATTCCTTATAAAAATACCAAAGGCCATCCAAGTATCCGGGAACAACAGGCAATGGCCGATGATCTCATTAGGTTTATTCATTCGCGAATCGGCTGGTGATTGCAATTTCAAATAATCGGCACGATAGATAAGCCGGGCTTGACTCTATGTTTCAATGTGATACCTATCATCTTCACCCACATCCTCGCCCACTTTTTGCTGATCCGGTAGCTCCCGGGGGCCGGGGATATTTACATTGTCATCATCGCCATTTCCTTCTTCGTAGGTGTTGCCTTTGTGAGGTCTATCATTTTCACCGTTTCCCCTTTCAACCTTTTCGGGCTTTGGCTCAGTGGTGTTCTTAAATACTTCGGGCATTGCTTTATCATAATCCGGGCGGCCCTCCTGAGACGGCGCTTTAAAGTTGCTGTCTTCCGGATGCTCCTCCATTGGCTCCGTACGGTCAAAGTACGGATTGGTGTTACCGGCGTATTGCGAAGGATTGTTCCTGTCATTAGCAGCACTTGTATTGTTGTTTTTGCCGAAATTATGACCGCCCATGGGCATGCCCTCCTGAACCGGCTTTTTGTCTTTAAATAGTTCCGACTGGAGATCGTCCTCAGTTAAGGTCATCACAGACGGAACATCTGATGACTTGTTTTCTTTCCGGGACTGATCTTGATCAGCACCCGACACACCTGCATTAAATTCCATGACTTAATTAAATTGATGTATTTGGAATAATACACCAATCGGCGATTTGTTTGCGGATTGTCGAAAAAAAATGGCGAAATAATAGCCTCAGATAGCCCTTCGCCAGGTAGATATCCTTCAAAATTTAGCTTATCCCGGCTGACAGGTTTTCAATCTTTCTTGCCTCCAAATACAGAGATACTTACATAGCGTTTCGGATGGGCTTTGATGTCGACCAATAAGCTATCGAGGTGATTGGTGGCGTTTTTTAGGTTATCGTACGCCTTCCGGTCATTCAGCAATGCACCCAGGGTGCCATTGGAGGTGTTAATTTTGGCGACAATGGCTTGCAGGTCTGTCACCGCTTTATTAGCGTTTTCAAGCGTCTGCTTTACATTTGAAGTGGCAACATCGTTGCTCAACTTATCAAAGTTGGCGGTTATCTCATTTAAATGCACCGTGCTGGTTTTCAAATTAGCCGTAATGGTTTCCGTATTTGCTAAAATGTCATTGATGTGGGTTGTCTGCGTGCCCACAAGTTCGTCCAGCTTCTTTGTTGTACCTTCGAGCGTTTGCAGCGAGTTGGCAATGCTTACAAAACTGCGGTCCACGTTCTTTTGAAAATTAGGATTTAAGATCTTATTGATGGAGGCCAGCGACGAATCGAGCTTGTTGATCAAACCTTCAGCCTTGGTTTGAATAGGCTGCAGGCTTTCGGCCAAACTTCCCTGTATATCTGCTCTTATGGTGTCCTTGTCCTCGGCCTCTATATTGCTGTTACTGTAAACCAAAACGATAGCTTTGTCGCCCAAAAGATCAGTGCTGACTAGCTTTGCGAGCGAGTTTTTTGGCACCTTGTATTGCCGGTCGATACTAAGCTCAATGACTGTATAGCCGGTGGGCAGCAATTTCATTTTTGAGATACGGCCGATCTGGAATCCATTTACCAATACCGGCTTTGAAACGGTGAGACCATCCACACTGCTGTAAACCGCATAAAATTTGTTCGTGCCGGCGAAAATGTCGTCTCCTCTTAAAAAGCTATAACCCAAAATAAGCATAGTGATGCCTAATGCGGTTAGTGCGCCGATCTTTGTTTCGTTTGATATTTTCAATTTATGCTTATTGTGATTGTGATATTGACTCCACTTCGTTTTTGTAATTCTCCAGGGCCCTTACAATGGACGCAACAATTTCGTTCTGGCCATCTTCCGAATTCAGGTAGGCCTCATCATCCGGGTTATTAATATAGCCGGTTTCGATCAATACAGCGGGCATGGCGCTATGGCACAGCACCAGTACGCCTTGCTCCCTTATGCCGTCACTGTGCCGGCCGTCATGTTCGGTAAACTCCGTTTGTAATAATTCGGCCAGGTGGATGCTTTGCTGGCGGTATTTTCTTTTATATTCATTCATGAGGATCAACGATGCGGGGTCATTCGGATCGGGGTCTGAATTCATCTCCGAGTCGTTCTCAATCAGGTTTTCTTTGATCGCTTTTTCTTCTTCTTTTGTACGATGAAACCCGTAAACCAATAACAGAACCCCCTTGCCTGAACGGTCAGGAACGTCTTCGGTATGGTAAATCGGCTTACCATGTTTGTGGCCCACTATCTCACGGATATGTCTTTCCGGCAGGGAGTTACAATGAAGCGATATAAAAAGGTCGCCCTTGTTTTCATTGGCTATATCAGCACGTTTTTGCCAGGCCACATCTTCTTCAGTAGTCCTTGTTAATACTACCTTAACTCCGCTTAGCTGTTTTTCTATTTCCGCCTGCAATTTAAGTGCAATAGCAAGCGTTACATTTCTCTCATAGGAATATTGGCCGGGTGCTCCGGGGGAGTAGTTGCCTACCGCTCCGGGGGGCCTTACACCGTGGCCGGCGTCGACAATAATGGTCTTTATTTTATAACCATTGCCGGTAACAGTGTCCCTGAGAGAAGAGTGACCGGAAGCAATTGAAAAAAATGGTAGCGAGGTTAGCAATAATGACAATCCGTAAATCAACCTTTCCAATGCCCTATTTTTCATTATTTTTGAACGCTGTTATCTGTACTTGCAAAAATACTATTAGAAATCTATTTTGAAATTCAAAAGCCTAATTTTTCTGCTTGCAATCATTTTAATAGCAAATGTGACATCCTGGTCACATACCGGCCGTGCTTTTCATTATAATTTCAAAAATGCAGACACCATAATTAAGCTGGACAGTTTGAAAGACCGCAAACTTCTTAAAGGTAAGAAATCTAAATCAACTGCGCCAGTAAAAACCGCCACAGATACGACAAAAAAGAACGGCGGGATACAATCCGAGGTAAAATCACATGCCGATGACTCAACGGTGGTTGACCAGGTGCACGAAATCACCTATTTGTATGGCAATGCAAGGGTGACTTATGAGGACTTTGAACTGGATGCCAACTATATCCGCGTAGACCAAAAAAATCACCTCCTGTTTGCCAGGGGAAGCATCGATCCGATCACAAAAAAATATATTGGTAAGCCCATCTCAAAACAAGGGAAAGAGAACCCATTATTATCCGACTCGCTGTTGTTTAATTACCAAACTAAACGGGGGAAAATTTACAACCCGGTTTCGGACCAGGGTAACATGTTTCTTTCAGGCGGTGTTGCAAAAAAAATTGACAGCGTTGATGTGGCTTACCGTAATGTGCTGTTCAGTACCTGTGATCTGCCCTACCCGGATACGCACTTTGGTATTGTGATAACAAAAGGCATTGGTGAAAAGAACCGGATAATTACCGGGCCTGCTTACCTTGAGATCGAGGGTATCCCGCTTCCTTTGGCAATTCCTTTCGGCTTTTTCCCAAAACCCGACTCCAAAACATCAGGCGTTATTATACCGACGTTCGGTGAAGACTCGAAGCTCGGGTTTTACCTGCGTAATGGCGGTTGGTACCAGGTGGTGAATGACTATATGGACCTTACCACAACCGGAACCATTTACTCGCAGGGATCGTATGAGCTAAACGAGGAAATGAGCTATCGTAAACGGTATAAATATGACGGCAGCCTTTCCCTGACCTATAGCTCCATGTACTATGGGTTGCCGGGACAGCCGCCAACGAAGGATTTTAACATTACATGGTCACACAGTCAAAATCCCGATGCCAGCCCGGGTAGCACATTTAGTGCCTCGGTAAATGCCGGTACCTCTACTTTTTACGAAAATAACCCGGCGTTCAGCAACTATAACCTGGCAGCCCTTACACAAAATAGCCTGCAATCGTCTATCAACTATAGCAAAACATGGGAAGGTACACCCTTTAACCTGAGTGTCGGCGTATCTCACAGCCAGGACCTTTCCGCGAAAACCATCACGTTGGGTCTGCCTACCATGAGCTTTTCAATGGCTTCCATAAGCCCTTTTCTTTCAAAGGACTATGTCGGCGATCCTAAATGGTACCAAAAAATAACTATCAGCTACAGCTTGCAGTTTTCAAATGCTATAAATGATCTTCCGGAATCGGAACTATTCCAGGGAAATTACTTTTTCAAAAAAATGCAAACCAGCATAGTCCATACCATCCCCATCGGATTAAGCCTTAACGTGTTTAAATATTTCCAGTTTAGCACAAGTGTCAATTATACCGAGCACTGGTACTTGCAGTCTATTCGGAAAAGCTTTGCGCGCGGAAGCATTTCGGGCCTTGATTCCCTCGTTACCGATACCGTTGGCGGCTTCAGGCGAGCCGACATTTATCAGCTAAGCACCAGTTTGTCGACCAAAATATACAGTGAAATTGATTTTAAAAAGGGCGACCTTATGGCCATCAGGCATGTAATGACGCCTTCCATAAGTTTTGATTACAACCCCGACTTTTCGCAGCCAAATTTCGGATATTACAAAACCGTGGTCAGCAATGCTACCATTCCATATCCATACACCAGCCAGGCCTATTCTGTTTTTGAAGACGGTTTCCCTTCGCCTGGCAAGCAAGCCGGCATCGGGTTGAGCATCGACAATACCATCGAAGCTAAAATTAAACCGAAAGCTACCGATACTTCAGGAAAACCAAAAAAGATTTCAATTCTGCAAGGCTTTACCGTTTCTACGTTTTATAATTTTGCGCAGGATTCGTTAAACCTGTCGCCTATTTCAGTTTCGGCGCATTCAGCATTATTTAATCAAAAAGTGAATTTTAGTTTCAATGCATCGTTTAATCCTTACGTAACCAAGATTCTTGATTCTA
>JABDGE010000020.1 GCA_013286235.1 Bacteroidota bacterium | reverse complement strand
AGTCCCTGCCTGCTGTTTTACTTTGCTTTTTTACTTTCACGGCCTACTGCCAAAGGGACACTACCGCTCATGCGGCTATAAAGCCCAGCCCCGATGAGAAAAAAGACAGCACCTCATCATCGTTCAAATTTGGCGTGAGCTATCTAAGCAACAATGTTTACATGGGGCGCACGGACACCGCGACAACGCCGGCTATCATTCCCTCGATCAAATACACTTTTAAAAACGGTATTTATTTTTCGGGGAACCTTTATTACTTACCCACCAAGCCAACGCAAAAAATAGACGGGGGCGACCTGGCCGGAGGCTATGATGCCGACATCAGCGATGATGTTTCCGCAGGTGGCTCATTTACCAGGTATTTTTTCAGCTCAACCAGTACACAGATCGCCTCGGCAATCAGCAGTACCATCAATGCCAATATAAACTGGGACAACGATTACCTTAGCCCCGCGCTAAACGTGGATTATAACCTGAACGTGGCGGGTATTAATAACGACTTCCTGCTGAGCCCGGCCGTGGCCCATGATTTTATTGCGGTGGGCGTGTTTGGCGAGTCCGATATCTTCCTGATTTCACCTACCGTTACACTAAATGCAGGTACGCAAAATTTTTACGACGACTACCTGACCAAAAAGAAATTAAAATCCCGGAAACTAACCAAGGTCCAGACCGCCCTGTTGGCTAAGTATGAGGGACAATTAGGCCAATTTGGGATATTGGATTATGAGTTCTCGGCGCCGGTTGAGTATAAAAGCGGTCATTTTATTTTTCAGCTCACGCCCACTTATGCAATCGTTCAGAACCAATTGCCCAAGCAAATCGCCGAACAATTGTCGGATCAATCCGCCGTATTTTATATAGAAGTTGGTGTATCGTTGAAGTTTTAGGGGGGTGAAAAGCCGGCTATGTTTTCATAAACTTTATAAACACATCCCGGGTAATGTTCTCTGCTTCGCCGGTATGTTGCACAAAGCCCAATACGGTGTTATAAACCATTTTTTGCAGGTATTCACAACCGTTTTAGGAGTATTTTCATCGCTTTAATTAAAAGGGCTATTAATTCCTGTTCGGTCAAGCTTGAGACAATTAACAGTTTGACGCGGTGCGTTGGATATTCCTTTACCTGTGCGGCAAATTTTTTAGGGAAGATAGTAAAACAGCTTTTTGCCGGGCAATCAGTTCATTTATTTTCAAATCGGCAAATGGCTTACTTGTGCCCGAATTTTGTAAATTCACCCCAATTATTAACCAAAAAGCTTATGAGTTCCGTTTCAAAACCAATCACGGCGGTTGCTTTTGCCTGCCTTTTCAGTCTTTCGGTATTTGCCCAAACCAGCGCATTGCCCCACAGCACGCCTGAAGCCGAGGGGGTTTCGGCAGCCGGCATCGACAGCTTTTTGACGGCAGTTGGGCAAAGCAAGCACGAATTTCATAGCATCATCTTTTTGCGTCATGGGAAATTGATCGCCGAAGGGTGGTGGAACCCTTACCGGTCCGATCTGAAACATAGCTTGTACAGCACGAGCAAAAGCTTTACGTCGACAGCTGTTGGTTTTGCAGTAAGCGAAAAAAGGTTGAAACTAACAGACAAAGTGATCAAATTTTTTCCGGAGAGCCTGCCCGATACAGTTAGCGCATACCTTGCGCAGCTTACTATAAAGGATTTGCTGACCATGAGCGCCGGTATGGAGCCCGATCCCACGGGAGTGATCCCGTTTAAGTCGGTTAATTGGGTAAAGGCTTTCCTGGCCACGCCGATTGTGCACCAGCCCGGCACAAAATTTTTGTATAACACCATGGCCACTTTTATGCTGTCGGCTATTGTGCAAAAAGTGACCGGCGAAAAAGAGTTGGACTACCTGAAACCAAGGCTGTTTGAACCGCTGGGCATTCGCGGAGAAGACTGGGAAGCAAACGAGCAGGGCATAAATACGGGCGGCTGGGGGCTGCGCTTAAAAACCGAAGATATGGCTAAGCTGGGGCAGCTTTACCTGCAAAAGGGCATGTGGAAAGGAACCCAGCTGCTCCCGGTGGCATGGATAAATGAAGCGACTACCTTTAAAATAGACCAGGCGCCCGGCGTTGCACAAAGCAAAAAAGATTCGAGCGACTGGATGCAGGGCTACTGCTACCAGTTTTGGCGCTGCCGGCATAATGCTTTCAGGGCAGATGGCGCATTCGGGCAATATATTATTGTGATGCCGGATGAAGACGCGGTGATTGCCGTTACCTGTGAGACGCCCGATATGCAGGGCGAGATAAACCTGGTTTGGAAGTACCTGCTGCCGGCGATTAAGCCCGCGGCATTGCCCGCGAATGAAGCCGGCGATGCATTATTGAATCAGCATTTTGCTGCTTTAGCATTGCCGCCGCTGCCGCAAGGCTCCGATGGGCAGGCGCCTGGAAAACTATTTTCCATAAAGCCGAACACGCTCAATATCGGGTCAATGGAAGTTAAGTTCCGACACGATACCTGCCGGGTACTGTTTGGAGTAAACGCGGGCGTGTACGAGTTGAATTTTGGCACCGGCAAATGGCTGCCGGGCCTCACCTCCTTGCAAGGTCCGAGCCTGTTACTGGGCGCAAAGGAAGATTTTTCATTTTTGACGCCTTACAAAGTTGATGGCAGTTATACCTGGGTGGATAGCCATACACTTGAGTTAAAGCTGCGCTACATTGAAAGCCCGCATTCGGAAATAATTACCTGTCACTTCAATAATGGCCAATTAACTGCTACCGTGGAAGCAAGTTTTAGCTATGGGCAGCACAAAGTTGAATTGCAAAGCGAATAAACAGAGAGGCTGGAAGCAAACGAATGGCGAAGAACGGGCTATAAAAAGAAAAAAATCCCGCCGGCGATTGCGGGATTTTTAAATCAACTATTATCAACTAAAAAAACAAATCTCGATTTTATTATTTGGCGCGGAGTACTACGGTGAAACGGCTTTTACCGTAGGTGGTAGAGTCGGCGGTATTGATATTAAACGAATAGCTTGGGTAGAGCCGGAAATCCAGCGAATCTTTTTGCTGTTTATCTTTCAACCAAATGTTGATATTGGATGGTATGGAGTTCACGGCGGTTAAATCCAGTTTATAAAGGCCCGTTGTCTTTGCATTCACAGCCAGTGGAATTGTTGTACCGGATGAAAGTAAGGGAAGTTCATTTATAGCGAGGGGAATGCCGTCGCTAGAAAGGCTCGACAGGCCAATTGCAGCCGCTCCGGGGAAAGTCCGTGCATCATAGCCGGGTGAATAAGCGGGCGTGGAGGCCGGGCTAAACTCTACTACGATATCGTCGGTAAGCGAGGCAACGGCCGGATCGGCAATTTCAACGCGTATGTAGCCTTTAGTGGTGTCGTTTGCAACTGGAGCCGGGCTCGCTGTGGTCACCGACGAGGTCGATTTTTGGGTGGTTGATCCCGATGTTCCCGCCGGTGTTGCAGCAGGTGTTGCGACAGGCTGCGGCGCCGATTCATCCTTGTGGCAGGCGGATAAAAGTATACCTGCGCCCATTAAAATTGTAAAAACTTTCTTTTTCATTTTTTGCTCATTTACTATATCAAATCCCGCCAACCGCGGACAGACTTAACTGTAATACAAGGGCTTATACGGGATCGTTTTTTAAAATGTTCGGCTTTTTTCAAATCTTTCCAAAACCTGCTCCGCGGCGTCGTAAGGCGGTTTTTGATTGGGGAGAAGGGGAAAAGCTTCAGGATGAACAGCTGGTGAACCGGATAACAATCGTGTTACCAATTACCAAACAATAAAAAGAGGCTTGCGTGTTAAAACAGCTTAACTTTAACGCAGTCAAACCCATAACCAATAAAACCATGTATCCGAAACCAACACCTGCTGCGAACAGGGTGCTTGTTATCCTGTCATTTTTGACATTATTTTTTTTCCACGCGGCTGTGGCACAGCTATACACCCGCGGTATCGGCGTTTACCCGGGCGATCCAAAAGAATTCTTTGGACCCTCAATGAAAATCGATGCCATCCACTACCGTAACCTTGCGCTTAACAGGGCGGTTTACCAATCCAGTTCGTATGATTATAACCTTACAGGGCAGCTGGTTACCGACGGTATTGTTAGCACGAGTTTACCGGGATGGCTGGTGGTTAGCGCCAACTCACAAGGTATGTTGCCGCGCGACGGCCGCGAGCATGTGCTCGACCGGCATGGCAGCAGCCAGCAGCAACTACAAGGCGGCACTGTTTGGATACAGGTGCAAATGGCAGGCAGCTACACTGCGCCGCCGGTTGACAGTATAACGCTTGAAGGCGCGGCCGGTGTGGATACGCTGACGATAAAACCCTGGAAGGTCAGCATAAGCGGATCAAACGACGGTGTAAAGTGGGACGAGCTTGGCAGTGCAAAGGGAGATACACTGATCGGCACGGACGCTTTAAGCAGTTTTATGAAGCGCTTTAGCCAACCCGGCCAGAAGATGACAGCCCAACAGCGCGTTTTTATGCGCCGGTTCGCGGCGCGTAACCGGCGTGTTTTAAGTTATGGCTTTAAACTGCCTGCTGACGTGCAATATAAATACTACCGTTTTGTTGGCGATGACCCGGGCGCAAAAACCTGGACAGTTAATGACATTACACTTTTTGATAAGGGCAAAGCAGCGCCGGTTGGTGGCCCCTACAATTTTTCTTCAGCCTGGAAAAGCGCAGGCAATGGTACGGAGTGGCTATATGTTGACCTCGGCGCCAGGTGCAGTTTTAACGAGGTTAAGCTCAACTGGATCAGTGCTGCTGCTGAGGGTAAGGTGCAGGCTTCGGAAGATGCCGACCATTGGCGCGACGTTATAGCCTTGCCGGCGAACGGGCCTTTGAATACGGTTCTCAAATTCAAATCAACCACCGGCAGGTATGTGCGCATTTTAATGAGCAAGCCTGCCAGTCCCGATAACGGCTATATTTTAAGCGAACTGGAGGTAATGGGCACAGGCGGGCCTGAACCGGTGGCTCATCCCGCTGCTGGTTTACAAACCAACGGGCAGCTCAGTTTAGCCGGGGGCGACTGGAAGCTGAAGAAGGCATCCCTCGTGAAAAATAGTGGCCCGGAACTGTCGGGGCCCGAATTCAAGGATAATGATTGGATTATAGCCACGGTGCCCGCTACTACTTTAACCAGTTATGTGAACAACGGGGCAGTACCTGAACCAAATTATGGCGACAACAATGTGATGATCTCCGACTCGTATTTTTACGATGACTTTTGGTACCGGGATATTTTTACAGCTCCATTAAGCTACAGTGGCAAGCGCGTCTATTTGAATTTCGACGGGATCAACTGGAAAGCCGAAATTTACCTGAACGGACATTCCATCGGAAGGATAGACGGGGCTTTTATGCGGGGAAAATTTGATGTGACCGATGCGCTCGTAAAAGGCGGCAAGAACGTATTGGCGGTGAGGGTAATAAAAAATGAAACACCGGGCTTTCCAACCGAGCAGAACCGGAACAGCACCGACGCTAACGGCGGAGAGCTGGGCGGTGATAACCCTACGTTTCATGCATCCATCGGCTGGGACTGGATTCCGACCATACGGGGGCGAAATACCGGGATATGGAATGATGTGTATCTATCGGCAAGCGGGCCGGTAACTATTGAAGATCCGCTGGTAACTACTGCAATTCCATTGCCTGATACTACCTCGGCAGACGTAACGATGAAAGTGACCCTTTACAACCATTCGGACAAGGATGTGAAAGGTACGCTGACTGGGAAATTCGGCAGCGCGCAGTTTGGGCAAAAGGTGGAGCTGCGGCCATCGGAACAAAAAACGTTCAGTATTGATAAATCCGCAAATCCGGCCCTGCATTTGCAAAGTCCGAAGTTATGGTGGCCCAATGGATACGGCAACCAAAATTTGTACAAGGTTTCCCTGGCCTTTGTTACCGCTGACGGGCAGACATCCGATGCCAAATCTTTCAAAACCGGCGTACGGCAAATGAACTATTCGGATACCGGCAACCTCAAGCTTTGGGTGAACGGCAAACGGTTTATTCCCCGCGGCGGAAATATGGGCTTTGCTGAAGACCTGCTGCGTTACCGTGCCCGGGAATATGATGTAGCAGTGGGATTCCACAAGGAAATGAACCTGAACATGATCCGCGATTGGGTGGGGCAGGTGGATGACGAAGCGTTTTATGAGGCTTGCGATAAATTTGGTATTATGATATGGCAGGACTTCTGGCTGGCCAACCCATCGGATGGCCCCGATCCCTACCACCCTGACCTGTTTATTGCGAATATGGAAGATTACGTAAAACGGATCCGCAACCATCCGTCCATCGCCTTATATGTAGGGCGTAACGAGGGTAACCCGCCGAAGATTATCCAGGCTGCGATAGATAAAGATCTGCCCGTTTTGGCGCCGGGTATCAAATACATCCCGAATTCGGCTTCCGGCACTGTGAGCGGAGGCGGATTTTACGGTTTACAGCCGCTAAAATCTTATTTTCAAAACCGGGCCACGCCAAAGTTCCACAGCGAGATGGGCACGCCCGACCTGATGTCGTATGAAAGCTTTAAGCTGGCTATGCCCGATTCGTCGATCTGGCCACAATCGCGGATGTGGGGTGTGCATGACTTCACCCTCCAGGGCGCGCAAAACGGAACCACCTTTAACCATACCATCGACCAGGCATTCGGCAAAATTGATGATATGAAAAAATGGCTTTCATTGGCCGCATGGACCGAATACCAGGGCTACCGGGCGATGTACGAGGCGCAGGGAAAAAACCGTATGGGCCTGTTGATCTGGATGAGCCATCCTTCCTGGCCCTCGCTGGTTTGGCAGAGTTATGACTACTACTTTGAACCAACAGGCGCATTTTTTGGCGCGAAGAAGGCTTCGGAGCCGTTACATATCCAATGGAACCCGCTTACCGATAGCGTGGAAGTGATCAATTACAGTATTGTAAACGGAGCCGGTCTCGTGGTAAAAATGGAAGTGTTCGACATCAATGGGACCCGGAAAGCCAGCAATGAAGTGAATGTTAACGCCCCGATAGACAGCCGGGCCGAGGTGATGCCGGTTAATTCAAAACAGTTTAGCGGGGTATATTTTGTACGGCTGGAGTTGAGCCAGGGTGGTAAGATCATTTCAACCAATGAGTATCTGCGCGGTGATAACCCGGATGCTGCAGGAGGTATCGGCGACCTAACGGCCATAACAGCTTTACCGGTAGTTAAACCGTCAATTCAGACTACTGTGGCAAAACAAGGGAATTATTGGATAATCACCAGTAAGCTTAGTAATCCGTCGAAAACACCGGCCTTCAACGTCCGGCTGATGATTGTCGGAAATAAAACGGGTGAGCGGATATTACCGGCATCATATGATGACAATTACTTCACGCTTTTGCCAGGCGATTCGCGAACCATAACCATGAAGGTTGCCGACGAAGATACCCGGGGCGAAACGCCCGACGTTAAGGTGCAGGGATTTAATTTGTCTGAACTATGATTGCTCACTTGTTGTTCGATTTTTGAAGGTGTTCGCGAGGGCTGCGCCGTTATTAGGATTTCCGGATTTTAAGATCATATCGGGCTAAACAAGGATTGGTCACGTGTTGTGATTTTTTTAGGGTGTTCGTGAGGGCGGCGCCGTTTTAGCATTCTCGCTATTAATTCGATTAATAGCCAGCTATAATCTTAAAATCCGTTAATCATAAAATCATGTCACCACTGGTGAAAGCTAACCGTATTTCCATCCGGGTCCGTCACAGTGGCAAACCTGCCCCAGGGCGTTTCGTCGATCTTGCCGACTTCGATGCCTTTTGCGGTTAGCTCTTCAATATCCTGTTCCAGGCTATCGGTTTTAACAACAAATCCCTGTTGTGATCCGGGCGGCATTTTGGGAAACCAGGTTACCAGGGTAATCGATGTTTCGTGGCCGGGAAAGCCAAGCTGCACCCATTGTTGTCCGGGCGCGAAAGGCTGGTCCGCAATGAGCGTAAAGCCCATGTCTTCGTAAAATTTTTTTGACCGTTCCTGGTTGGTAACCGGGATGGAGATCACTTCGATTGATTTCATTTTTGTTTGGTACGTTAATTTAAGAGATTTTCAAGATTTTGCAGTCTGGTTCTCAAAAATTGGTGGTGAAAGATAGTATATTGTTTTATTTCATCAAAATGATCTTCTGTGTTGATAGGGGATATGTCATTTGAAATAAGCTATGCGACACGCAACCTAAGCTTACCCGGTGAATGCTTAAACTGCTGGTTATGCAGATTTATTTCATTTTTTGAATTGATATTAGGCAGGTACTTTTGCAGGTAAATATTTTTTGATGATGTATAAGCCTTTTATAGATTTCCTGAGCTTATTTAAACACATCTCCCCGGCCGATGCGGAAATTATCGAGCGCGAATTGTGCCATAAGGTTGTAACTGAGGGCGAGGTGCTTTTCCGAGAAGGGCAGGTTTGCCGCGAAATGTATTTTATTTGTAAAGGTGTTTTACGCATCGTATCACAAAATGAAAAGGGTAATAAGGTGGCGTACTTTTTTTTAAAAGAAAACCAATTTTGCAGCATTCTTTCAAGCTTCAACAATGATGTATCCGCTGCCGAAGGAATTGAGGCGGCTTGTGATGCAGAAATTATTGTGATTAAAAAGCAAAAGCTTCTCACGCTTTACCAAAAGCTGCCCTACCTGAAAGAATTGATCACCGGTATAACTACGCAAGCCCTATTAGATAAAATACAAGTTAGAAATTCATATTTGGGAGAGGATGCAAGTTTGCGATACCGGAATTTTTTGTTGCGCCAGCCAGATATCGCCCTGCGGGTATCATTGGCCGATATTGCATCTTATCTCGGGATCACACAGCAGTCGCTAAGCCGTATCCGCAAAAATATGCGCTGATCCTTTTTTACCATTTGTTAAATGAGTGCCGGCATTTGATGAGGAACTTTGCCTTCATAAACAAAGTAAATCATCATGAAAGACAACGGAACACAAGGACACGGCAGTTTACAGGGGAAACGAGTTTTGCTATTGGGCGGCACCTCAGGTTTTGGAAAGGCAACAGCGCTGGCGGCGGCGATGGAAGGCGCTGAGGTAATTGTGGTGTCCAGCAGGCAGCAAAGGGTTGACGAAGCGCTGGCTGACTTACCCGCTGGCAGCAAGGGGTATACGGCCGATCTTACCGATGAACGACAAATAGAAAGGCTTTTTGCGCAGGCAGGGGAGTTTGATCATTTAGTTTTTACGGCGGGTGAAACGCTGCAGCTGAATGAACTTACTTCCTTAAATATGGAGGACGCCCGCCAGTTTTTTAACCTGCGCTATTGGGGCGCTTTAATGGCGGCTAAATATGGAAGCGCCTTTATCCGCAAAGGCGGTTCCATCACCTTAACTAACGGCACCATAGGGCTTCGCCCCTGGAAAGGCTGGGTGGTAGCGGCAAGCATAACTTGCGCTATTGAAGGATTAATGCGTGCGCTTGCTGTTGAACTGGCGCCGATACGTGTAAATGCTGTTTGCGCGGGAATGACCCGGACGGAATTATGGAGCAATATTCCGGAAACCGACCGTGAAGCGATGTTTAGCGAAAACGGAAATAAACTGTTAACCGGTCACATCGGCGAGGCGGCCGATATCGCGGAGGCGTTTTTATACCTGATGAAAGGAAATTTTACTACCGGGCAAATGTTGGTAGTTGATGGAGGCGGAGTATTGGTTTGAGTGGGAGTCGGGAAGTCCGAAAGTCGGGAAGTCCGGAAGTCGGGAAGTTCGGAAGTACGAAAGAAGCTGGGCCTGACGCTTTGGAATCTGCTTAACTAATTATTTCCAGTAGTTCTTCATCAGTTCGGCACTCCATTGCGGCTGTTTTATGTCCCCTTTCACTTCAAATTCCTTAAAAACCGGCTTTATATCTAAAACGGGGGTGCCATCAATAGCATCCAGGTATTTCACTTTTAGAGTTCGACCAATATGTTCCACCAACTCTACAGTACAAAGGCCAAGCTGGTTGGGCCTGTCTTTTTTCCGCTGGGCAAATATCCCCATCTCCGGCCACGTTGGGTTACCCCGCGGATGTCCGGGATAGACGATTTTGGTGGGATCCGCTTTATCGAAATAATAAATGATCTCAAGGTGCGAAAATTCTTCAATGCCATTAAAGGCTTCTTCCGGTATATGCGGCAGTAAAATGATCTCTGAAATGGTATCGCCCCAAAAATCATCGGTTGGGGTTGTTCGTTTATTGGTGATGCCGGCGATGGGATGGAGGGTGATTTGCATGTTTCGAGAATTAACTTGTTTAAGCTGTCATAAAATCCCTAAAATAGTTTTTGGATATGAAAGCCAATCATCATTTAAAAGAACTGCTCGACAGCATAAAGAAAACTGATGAGATGATCAGTCTTCACAAAAACGCAGGTACATCTTCTTTAATATTGTAACAATATGAGGCAATAAAAGTCAAGCAAATATCCGAGTTGATACATGGCTTGGCTATACCGCCATATCAGACATTAGAGAGCATATCAGTTATAAATCATGTTCTTAACAAATTTTACCCCGATATTCCTTCCGATACCGTTGAGTTAAAAGAATTAAAAGAACTGGAAGACACGATTTAATCAACCAGATTCAAATAAAAAGAGGCTGCCTTTAACTCCAGCCTCTTTTTATCTAACGCAATTCAACCTTTTAATCACCCGTTATTCATTCCTTAAACCCGTTACCGGGTTAGCCAGGGCGCCCTTTATGGTTTGAAAGCTGACGGTCACAATCGTAATTATCAGAATGACCGCGCCGGGTATTACCACGCTGAAAATATTTATCGAAACATGGTAAGCAAACGTTTGCAGCCATTGCCGCAGGCCCAGCCATGAAAGCGGCGCGGCAATCAAAAATGCGATAAGCACCAGCCTCAGAAAATCGACGGAAAGGATAGTTGCCAGTTGGCTTAATGATGCGCCCACTACTTTCCTTATGCTGATTTCCTTGCGCCGCCGCTGCACTACAAATGCCGACAGACCGAATAAACCTAAACAGGATATGGAAATAGCAATTGCGGCAAACCATTTCGACAACGTGGCAACCCGTTCTTCCGAAGCATAAAGCGTGTGGTAGTCTTCGTCAAAAAATTTGTATTCAAAAGGGAGCCCGCGGTTATACGCATGGTAGAGGCTTTCAACCCTGGCGAGGGTTGTTTTTTCGGCGCCCGGGTTTATCCTGACGATAATGTTCTGACAGGTTTTGCGATAGTTGATAAAAAACGGGCCGATCGGGTTGTATAAGGATTCGTAATTAAAATCTTTTACCACGCCGACGATGGTTTTTGGCGAGCCCCAAAGTTTGACCGTTTTTCCGAGCGGATCCTTCAGACCCATTCGGCGTATGGCGGTTTCGTTAAAAATTACCGCATTGCTGTCTGCCGGGTTCGCGGGCGAGAAGGCTCTCCCTTCCTTCATTTGAACACCAATGGTCTCTGCAAAATTAAAATCGGCATAAAGCCCGGAAAACTCGATGTTGGAAACCTTTCCCGGCCAGTCGATGCCGCTGCCCCCACTGTGATTGCCAAAAAGATCGCCTTCCAGCTCCGATGCATTAACTACCCCGGGGATCTTTTTTAGATCGGTTAAAAATGCCTGTGTGTTTTGCTGAATATTGCCCGCATTGGCAAATGATATTACGTCACTTTTAGTATACCCCAGGTTGCGCGTTTGAATAAATTTCATTTGCCGGTAGATTAC
Organism: Bacteroidota bacterium; assembly: GCA_013286235.1. Lineage (GTDB taxonomy): Bacteria > Bacteroidota > Bacteroidia > Sphingobacteriales > Sphingobacteriaceae > Mucilaginibacter. Next base: position 38,435 of record JABDGE010000020.1, on the reverse strand, counting down.
CAGCACCGAAATGATCAGCACAGCCGAAATGCAAAACTGGAAAACCACCAGGCCCTTGCGGATCGCCTGCCCGCCCATGCCCAGGTTAAAATTTCCTTTAAGGATAAGGGCCGGTTTAAAGCCCGACAGGTACAACGCAGGGTAGGCGCCGGCCAGCAACCCGGTAACCAGGGTGATTAAAAGCATGATAGCCACCAGTTTAATATTGATATCTGCAAACAGTTGCTCCCCGGTCAATTGTTCAAAAAACGGTATCAGCAACACGGCTAATACGCCGGCGATGATCATTGACATACAAGCCATCAAAACCGACTCGCCCATATACTGAAGGATAAGCACGCCCCGCCCGGCCCCGACTACTTTTTTAATCCCAACTTCTTTTAACCTGATCGAAGCCCTCGCGGTTGACAGGTTGGTGAAATTGATACAGGCTATAGCGATGAGGAATACAGCCACGATGGAGAAAAGCCTGATGTACGCAATACGGCCGCCGGCCTGTACGCCGTTTTCGAAGTGATTGTGTAAATATTTCTCATTAAACCGCTGAAGGAATAGTCTACCGGTCCATACCGTATCGCCCGTTTTTTTACGCAGAAAATCTTTTATCGTGCGGCTGATTTGTTCTGCGGTAATACCGTTTTTTAGCGTAATGCAGGTGGCCGGTGCGTTGCTGTTCCAGTTAATGTCCTGTGTGGTAGTGTTTACGTACACCTGGTTCGGAAACAACACGTCAAACTGTAGCGATGAGTTTGCAGGCGGTGCTGAAAAAATGCCGGATACCAGGTAAGGACCATTGATTTTTTTGCGCAAGCCTTTGTAGAACGTAATGTTTCTTCCCACCGCGTTATTCGCAGAATGAAATAGTTTTTCTGCCAGCCGGTCAGACAAAAGCACATTTTTGCTGCCCGATAGAGCCCTTACCGGGTCGCCCTGCAATATTTTAAAATTGAACAACCTGAAGAAATTGTTGGATGCAAACGCTTCCGTCACTTTAAAGCCGTTTTGTTTGCCGTTCGAAATAATGGCTGTTTCCTCATCATCCGAAGGCATTTTTACGGTTGCAGCGTCGGCAATGCCAGGCATCTCAGATTTTAGTGCATTAGCGAGCAGATCGGGTGTCGACTCAAAGGTCAGCAGGTTTTTGTCGCCGGTCGGGACATTTTGCATCACCTGGTAAAGGCCGGCGCTTTGGAAATTGTCCATGCCCGTTTCATGATTTATCCAAAGAAAGATCAGGAATACGGCGGTAAGGCCTATGGAAAGACCTGCCAGGTTGAGGAGTGTAAACCGGCCATCTTTTACCAGGTTACGCCACGCGATTTTCCAGCTGTTTTTAAACATGATGTTTTATTTTCCAAAGGACAAAATGCATTGCCGGACGTTGCACGCAGAAGAAAGAAAATGGCGCTGTACGACCGGTAAATAAATCCGTCTCAATGAACCGATGCCCATGTTAGGGTATAATCGATTTCAAGTTGTTGCAACACAAATCTGAAAACTATATCTTTAGTTTTTAAAACCGTCGTTATGAAAGCTCTCATTGTCATTACTTTTATTTGGGTTATTTCCAATATTCATGTAAGTGCTCAATCCTTAAAAACAGATTCGGCCTTGATCAAAAAGATCGACACCATGTTCAGGGACGATCAGTTTTGGCGGAAGGAATACATGAAGATCGACAAACATGAAAAATCCGATTATAATGAGGCAACTATCGAGGCCAAATGGAAGACCAGCGATAGCATCAATGAAATAAAAGCCAAGGCTATTATCAATTCATATGGTTACCCGGGTTATGACAGGGTAGGTGAAACATCAGATAACTTTTGGGCAATTGTGCAGCATTGCGATGACGACATTCCTTTCCAGGAACATGTTTTGGCTTTGATGAAAAAGGAAATAGCAAAAAACAACGCCAGTAAACGCAATTACGCCTACCTAATTGACCGTGTGCTGGTCAACAAACATCAAAAACAAATTTATGGCACACAGGTTCGGTTTGATACGGTTACGCGTAAGTCGGCTCCATTCCCGCTAAAATATCCCAAATCGGTTAACAAGCTGCGAAAAGAAATGGGGCTGGAGTCGTTGAAGGCATATTTAAAAATGTTTGAGTGATTACTGTTTTCACCCGATGCAGTTCGTATCGAAAAAACTAATTCATACTGACAAAAATGCTTTTAGTTATTCACCATTTTTCAACTAATCTCTAATCACTGATATCTTCCATATAACTTGAGTTATTTTCTGCCGAAACGACCGTCGCAGCGTCTTCCGGATTTCCGGACTTTCCGACTTCCGGACTTCCCCCGCATCTTTTTCATTTTTTCCTTTAACCTATCATTTTTATTTTAAATTTGAAACGCGGTTGATGGGAAGAAAAGGATACCGCCCAATTGTTTCTAGAATAAACCTGGTATGAAAAAAAATTTACTTTTTACTGCTTGCTGCCTTGTTGCGGCGTTAAGCGTATCAGCCCAAATTCCTGCCCTGGAACGTGTAGAACCCATGTTTTGGTGGGTCGGCATGCACAATCCGGATGTCCAGCTCATTGTTCATGGTAAGGATATTTCCGACCGTAAGGTGGAGTTGAATTACGCGGGCGTAAAGCTGGTAGCAGTGCACAAAGTTGAAAACCCGAATTATTTATTCATCGATCTGCGCATTTTTTCAGGCACAGTACCGGGAACGTTCCCGATAAAATTTGTCAAGGCAGGAGAAAAAACGCTGGTTTATGATTACGCACTCAAAAAACGTGATCAATCTCCCGGAAGGGCACAGGGTGTTACCGACAAGGATCTGATCTACCTGATCATGCCCGATCGCTTTTCAAATGGCGACACCACCAATGATTCTTTTGCCAATATGCGCGAAACGGGTATTCATCGCGATTCGATGTTCAGCCGGCATGGGGGCGACATCCAGGGTGTGATGAACCACCTGGATTATCTGAAGGATTTGGGAGTAACAGCTGTATGGCTTACCCCGGCTATTGAAAATGATGAGCCGCATGCGTCGTACCATGGCTACGCGGTGACTGATCATTATAAAATCGACCCGCGCTACGGCACAAATGAGCTGTACAAAAAATTTGTTGAGAAATGCCATGCTATGGGGATGAAAGTGGTAATGGACCTGGTGCATAATCATGCGGGGACCGAGGGCTACACCATCAGCGATATGCCGATGAAAAGCTGGGTTCACCAATGGCCGAAGTACACCAAATCCAACTTCCGAGATGCCGCCGATATGGACCCCCATGCTTCGCCGATGGATGTTAAAATAATGCAGGATGGCTGGTTTGACCATCGCATGGCGGATATGAATGAGAATAACCTTTATGTGCAAAACTTTTTAACCCAAAACCACATTTGGTGGGTTGAGTACTCGGGTGTGGATGGATTTCGACTCGACACTTATCCCTACAATGATCCCGCGTACATGGCCAAATGGGCGGTTGATGTGAGAGCGGAGTTTCCGCGTCTATCCATATTCGGAGAGACGCTGGTATGGTCGGCAGCAAACCAGGCCTTTTTTACCGAAGGCAATACCGTAAACCGTGGGATGGATACCCACCTGCCGGGGGTGACGGATGGCGTGTGGAAGGAGGCCGTGTATGAAGCGCTTAACGGCCATCAAGGCTGGACAGATGGCGTGAACCGGTTATATTCCGTAATGGCGCAGGACTTTTTGTACAAGGACCCGACTAAAAACACGATTTTTTTGGATAATCATGATATGAGCCGCTTTCTCTCGGTAGTAGGTGAGGACATGAACAAATACCGGTCGGGTATGGCCATGCTCATGACGATGCGCGGTGTGCCGCAGATGTATTACGGCGATGAGATCCTGATGAAGAATTACTCGAACCCGGATGGGCTTGTTCGCGAGGATTTTCCCGGCGGATGGGCAGCCGATAAGGTAAACAAGTTTACTGCCGCCGGACGGACGGATAAAGAGAATGAGGCTTTTGACTATGTGCGCAAGCTGGCGAATTACCGTAAAAATACAAGTGCGCTGCAAACCGGTAAGTTGATGCAGTATATCCCGGAAAAAGAAATTTACGTGTATTTCAGGTACGACGACGAGAAAACGGTAATGGTAGTTTACAATAGTCGCGACAAAGAACAAACTACTGCAACCGACCGTTATCTTGAGCGCATACAGGGGGCAAAGAAGGCGAAAAATGTGATAACAGGAGAGACGGTTGATCTTTCGAGCCTGACGATTCCGGGGAAATCGACGCTGGTGCTGGAATTGGTGAAGTAGTTTATGGTTCATGGCTCATAGTTCATGGTTCATAGCCGGAGGTGGAAGGGGATCGGCAGTGGCAGTAGGATTCATAGTTCATGGCCGGGGAAGAGCGGAAAGCTAAAAGCTGAAAGACCAAAGCGATAAGAGGCGGGAGGGATCATTGTTCGTGACAAGAACTATCTGAATTGTAAAATTTCCAAAAAACGGAGTTTTTGAATGTGTAATATTAAGAATATGTTAAAAGTGCTTTACGGCCGGCAATCCGTAAGCGCCTTATACCTGATTAATTAAATTTGCCGGTTAATATGAGTATAATAAAGGCCTGTATATTCGATCTCGACGGGGTTATAGTTGATACTGCGGTTTATCATTACAAAGCGTGGAAACGATTGGCAAACGAATTGGGTTTTGATCTGACCGTGGATGAGAACGAAAAACTGAAGGGTGTCAGCAGGATGCGTTCGCTGGAATTGATGTTGCAATGGGGCGGGATAACCAAAACCCCTGAAGAGCAGGAGGCATTGGCAGCGAAGAAAAACGCCTGGTATGTGGAGATGATCAGCCATATGACGCCGGATGAAATTCTGCCTGGTGCAAAAGAATTTGTAATAGCTTGCCGGGAGGCTGGTTTAAAAACTGCCCTGGGTTCGGCGAGCAAAAACAGCGGGACGATACTGGATAAGGTGGGAATTACAGGACTGTTCGATGCCATAATTGATGGCAACAAGGTGAGCAAGCCAAAACCCGACCCGGAAGTGTTTTTAGTAGCAGCCGAAGAGTTGAATATTGCCCCTGCAGATTGCGTTGTGTTTGAGGATGCGATAGCAGGCGTGGAGGCCGCAAAAAACGGCGGCATGAAAGCGGTAGGAATTGGGTCGCCAGAAGTACTTAACGAAGCTGATCTGGTAGTGAGCGGCTTAGACAAAATGAGTTTAGAGAAATTATATACCTTATAGCCTTTCCTGATCTTATCAGCATGGTTAGCCTTGCTGAAATGATGAATGTTATCCGTTAATGCGGAGCAGATGAGAAAGGCAGATTTATTATTATAAAGAATGAAGGACTATATTGAAGTTGACGAGTGGAAGATCATAGAACGGGGCTTTAACCCCGCGTGTAACAAAATATCTGAAAGCATATTCAGCCTGGGTAATGGTCGAATGGGCCAGCGCGCCAACTTCGAGGAAGCTTACAGCGGCGAAACACTCAGCGGAAATTATGTCGCAGGTGTTTATTATCCCGATAAGACCCGCGTGGGCTGGTGGAAAAACGGCTACCCGGAATATTTTGCCAAGGTGATCAATGCGGCCAATTGGATAGGGATAGATGTAACGATCGACGGCGAACAACTGGATCTCGCGAAATGTGAAGTGGCCAGTTTCAGGCGGGAATTGAATATGAAAGAGGGCTTTCTCAAAAGGACTTTCACTGCAAAAACCGGCAGCGGAAAATTGATCGAAGTTGAGGCGATCCGCTTTTGCAGCATTGCGAATGATGAAACCGGTGCAATTAAATACAGCATCACGCCAATAAACTTTGATGGTGCTTTAATGCTCACTCCGTTTATTGATGGCGATGTAGTGAACCAGGATTCGAATTACGGCGAAAAATTTTGGGATGAAGTAACAAAAGAAACCTGGCCGTTAGGTGGGTTTATTCACATGCGCACCAAAAAAACAGGGTTCGAGGTAGTGACGGGAATGCAGGTAGTCGTTTTCCAGGATGGTGAACCGGTTTCGCCGAATGTGCAGCCACTGCAGAAAGAAAAATATGTGGCCTCGCAGATCCAGGTAAAGGCAAAAAAAGGGCAGAAAACAACCCTGATTAAATACGTTTCCAACCTGGCCTCGTTAAATCATCCAACTGCCGAACTTGCGCCTGATACGCGGCAAATCCTGCTCGAGTTAAGTGAGAAACGTTTTGACGTTTTGTTAGCTGAACAGGCCAAGGCTTGGGCTAAAAAGTGGAAGCACAACGATATCATAATTGAAGGCGATACGGCAGCACAGCAGGCCATCCGTTTTAATATTTTTCAGCTTAACCAGACCTATACCGGCGAGGACGATCGCTTAAACATCGGGCCTAAAGGATTTACGGGTGAAAAATACGGAGGCTCGACCTATTGGGATACGGAGGCTTATTGCGTTCCATTTTACCTTGCTACCGCAAAACAACAGGTTACCAAAAATCTATTGCTGTACAGGTATAAGCAATTGGGTAAAGCAATAGATAATGCAACCTTGCTGGGCTTTAACGACGGCGCCGCTTTATACCCTATGGTCACCATGGATGGAACGGAGTGCCACAATGAGTGGGAGATCACTTTTGAGGAAATCCACCGTAATGGCGCTATCGCATTTGCGATTTACAATTACGTACGTTATACAGGCGACGAAGATTACCTCGCTGATTACGGACTCGAGGTGTTGATTGCCATTGCCCGTTTTTGGTCGCAGCGGGTTAATTGGTCGAACGAAAAGCAGCAATATGTAATATTGGGCGTTACGGGCCCGAATGAATACGAAAATAACGTCAACAATAACTGGTACACCAATAAACAGGCTACCTGGTGCATGGAATATGCGATGGAAGTTGCTGCGAAAGTTAAAGCAACAGCCCCCGCCAAATATGCCGCGCTGGTAAGCAAAACAAATTTCAACGAAGCGGAAGAGACGGCGAGGTTTAAGGGCATCATCGAGAAAATGTATTTCCCGTTTGAAAACGATTACCAGGTGTTTTTACAGCAGGATGGATATATGGACAAAGAACAGGTGCTGGTAAAAGACCTGCCTGCAACGGAACGGCCCATTACCCAAAAATGGAGCTGGGACAGGATATTGCGTTCCTGCTTTATTAAACAGGCCGATGTGCTACAGGGGATGTATTTCTTTGAGGATCAATATGATTTGGATACCATTCGTCGGAATTATGACTTTTATGAACCGCGTACCGTGCATGAATCGTCGCTATCACCTTGTGTGCATGCTATTATAGCGGCAAAACTTGGTGACGAAGCCCGGGCTTATGAGTTTTACCTGCGTACATCGCGCCTTGATCTTGACGATTATAACAACGACACGGAGGATGGCTGTCATATCACATCAATGGCCGGTACCTGGATGTCGGTGGTTGAAGGTTTCGGCGGTATGCGGGTAAGGGATGGAAAATTATCATTTAACCCCTTTCTGCCCGGTAAATGGAAGTCGTTTTCGTTCCACATAGGCTTCCGCGGTTCTTTGCTCAATATAAAAGTAAGCAAGGATGGCGTGCAGATCAAAAATCTGTCGGGAAGCAGCACGGTTGTACTGGTGTATGGCAAGGAACAATTCGTAAAAGCTAACGACGAGTTGCTGGTTGAAGCCTGAGCAATAGAGAAATGGAACAACCGGTTACCGATCGCAAGCTTATCATCTACCAACTGTTGCCACGCCTGTTTGGCAACAAAACCAGCCTTAATAAAACTTACGGTTCCATTGAAGAAAACGGGGTTGGCAAGCTCAATGACCTCACCAGCCAGGCACTTTTGGAAATAAAAAAATTGGGCTTTACCCATGTGTGGTACACCGGCGTAATAGAACATGCCACCATGACCGACTACAGCGCATTCGGGATTAATCCTGATGATCCGGATGTAGTTAAGGGCCGTGCAGGCTCTCCCTATGCGATAAAAGACTACTACGATATAGATCCTGATCTGGCTGTCGATGTCGCCAACCGCATGGCTGAATATGAGGCGCTGATCAAACGCACCCACAACAGCGGCTTGAAGGTGATCATGGACATGGTACCTAACCACGTTGCGCGTACCTATCATTCTGATGCAAAACCGGCAGCTATTCGCGATTTTGGTGAAGATGATGACAAAACCAAGGCATTCGACCCCAAAAACGATTTTTATTACCTTCCCGGACAGCGTTTTCAAGTGCCAAAAGGCTATAATCCGGGCGGCGACGAATTTAAAAGCCCTTTAAAAGACGGCAAATTTGACGAATTTCCAGCCAAAGCTACCGGCAATGACGTTTTCAGCGCTACACCTTCTATCAACGACTGGTTCGAAACGATCAAGCTGAATTATGGCGTGAACTATTTTAACGGGCTCACTCCTTATTTTAACCCGGTACCTCCATTATGGAATAAAATGCGCGACATCCTGCTATTCTGGGCCTCAAAGGGTGTGGATGGTTTTCGCTGCGACATGGTGGAGATGGTGCCGTTTGAGTTCTGGGGCTGTGTGATCCCGGCGGTAAAAGCCACATATCCGCAAATCATTTTTATCGGCGAGGCTTATAACCCCAATCTTTATAATAGCTATATCGAAGTGGGTAAGTTTGATTACCTGTATGATAAGGTAGGCTTGTACGACGCCATTAAGCGACTCACCAAAAATACCCCCAACTCCACCACCTGGGATATCAATCAACTGTGGAACCGTGATACCAGGGGCATTGATGAACACATGCTGCGCTTTATGGAAAACCACGATGAGCGGCGCATCGCTTCGCCCCAATTTGCCGGCGACCCATGGCTGGCCGTGCCGGGGATGATCATTACCGCGACGCTTTCAACCGGCCCGGTCATGGTTTACTCCGGGCAGGAAATCGGCGAGCCCGGCGCCGGTGTTGCAGGATTTAGTCCGGATGATGGGCGTACCACCATATTTGATTACTGGGGTGTTCCCGAACTTCAGAAATGGATAAACGGTGGCCAATTTGATGGCGGGGCGTTATCCGATAGTCAGAAAAATCTTCGTGACTTTTACAGCAGCTTGTTGAATGCTGTTGTCAACAATGAAGCGCTGCGTGTAGGTAACTTTTGGGAACTAATGCTGGCCAACGAACGGGAGCCATGGTTTAATGAACATTTATATATCTTTATTCGCCATACGGATAAACAACGTATATTAGTGATTGCCAATTTTAACCGCAGCGAATGGAACATAAACGTCAAGTTGCCCGCTGACCTGTTAAATTATCTGAATTTGACAGGCAGGCAGGAGTTTACCGACCTGCTTTGGGGCAATAAATACGATACGAATGATATTGCGGATGGCCTGCAGCTAACCATTCCCCCTTCGGGCGGTATGCTGCTGGAATTCGTCTGAACTAAGATTTGTAGGATTAGAGGAGTTTAAGATTATTGCTTGCTATTTATCCTGTAAATCGCCTTCAACAGCCAATTATTTAAACTATTGAACCAATAGATTATGACCACGTTCACCATCAAACAAAAACCCCGGCTCGACTTCTGGCAAATCTGGAATATGAGTTTTGGTTTTTTGGGCATCCAATTTGGTTTTGCCCTGCAAACCGGGTATGCCAGCAGCATTTTGCTAAAATTCGGTGCAAACGTCGATAATTTATCCTGGTTTTGGCTGGCGGCTCCACTTACAGGGATGATCATCCAACCCATCATCGGTCATTATAGCGACCGTACCTGGACACGGCTTGGCCGCAGGCGTCCCTATTTCTTAACGGGCGCGCTGATGTCCGGATTGGCGCTTTGTTTCCTGCCGAACGCGTCTGGCTTAGCTTTTTTAATATCGCCGATAATTGCCGGCGCCGGCATGCTGATGCTGATGGATGCATCATTCAATGTAGCAATGGAGCCGTTTAGGGCTTTGGTTGCTGATAACCTCCCTGATAGCCAGCACAATCTTGGGTTCTCGCTGCAAACCTGCCTCATCGGCGTGGGAGCGATAGTGGGTTCCCTGTTGCCTTCCATTTTGGCCGACTGGTTCCATATTTCCGACGTAGCACCAAAAGGCATTGTCCCAAACAATCTTTTGTATTCGTTTTATGCAGGCGGCCTGATATTGATAGGCTGCATTTTATGGACCGTAATAAAAACAAAAGAATACCCGCCAGAGGTCTACGCCACCTTCCACGAACCCGATCCTGACGAAGGAATAAAAAGGAGCGGCATATCCGAATTCATAAATGACCTGGCAAACATGCCAAAAACAATGAGGCAGTTGGGTATAGTGCAATTTTTTTCGTGGTTCGCATTATTCTCTATGTGGGTATTTACTACGCCTGCGATTGCTTCGCATGTTTATCATCTTCCGGCCAGCGATACTTCTTCTCATGCCTATTCCGAGGCCAGCGACTGGGTGGGTAAAATGTTCGCCGTTTACAATGTTGTTTCTGCTATTTATGCACTGTTGTTGCCTTCGATCGTAAAGAAATTAAACCGAAAAAAAACCCACGCCTTTTCGCTAACGATGGGTGGCATTGGCTTGATCTCTATTTTCTTTATACAGAACCACTACTTGCTGCTATTATCGATGGTGGGGGTAGGCCTGGCCTGGGGCAGCATACTCGCAATGCCTTATGCCATATTGTCAAGCTCGATACCTGCACGAAAGATCGGTGTTTATATGGGCGTATTCAACTTTTTTATCACCGGGCCGCAAATCGTAAACGGTGTTTTTGGAAGTCCCATCGTTAAACATTTTTTCAACGGCCAGGCGGTAGACGCATTGATTATGGCCGGCGTATTGATGTTTGTAGGGGCTATATCTGTGCTTTTTGTGCAGGACGGTAAAAAGATACAGATCATCGACGAACCCGCCGTCAATCCACAATTGTAAAATAAACAGTTTTACTGGCACAATTATGGTGCAATTAATCGTAATTTGTATATTGCGTTAAACTAACACAATGACCATATTTGCTCATACACTAATATTTTTGGATGGAAGATAATGTACTTAACCCGGAGCTTGTTGTTAATAATTTAGTGGAAGAGGATGAATTTCACCACCTTAATAACCCTGCTGAAGGGATAAAGCCGATCATAAAAAAATACCTGGGCGCGCCAAAAAGTGTGCAGCAGGCGGGTAATAAATTCTGTTTTTCCGACGGGGACGCGAAGGTAGAGATCGTAGTGGTGACCAATGAGATCATCAGGGTAAGATTGGCCCCGCATAGCGTTTTCCTGGAGGATTTTTCCTATGCAGTGCCCAAGCTCGAAAACAAGGTTATAGATTTTGGCCTGATAGAATACGAAGATGAATACTGTGTTTCGACCAACGCAGTCAACTGTCATGTCCGCAAGGCCGACTTTTTGATATCTTTTTCGGATAACGAAGGCCACATTACCAATTCCGACGCCGCACAGATGCACTGGGAGGAAAATGTAAAGTTCGGTGGCTATTATGTTTTTTGCACCAAAGTTTGTCACGAAGAGGAAAGCTTTTTTGGGCTGGGCGATAAACCTACCGAGTTCAACCTGCGCGGCAAGCGGCTGAAAAATTGGAACACGGATGCGTACTCTTTTGCCTGGAACCAGGACCCGCTTTACCGCAGTATACCTTTCTATATCAGCGTAAATGAGGGTATTTCGCACGGGATATTTTTTGACAACACTTTTAAAGCCCATTTTGATTTTGGCGCGGAAGACCCTACCAAAACAAGTTTTTGGGCGGATGGCGGCGAATTGCAGTACTACTATATCCACGGTCCGCACATGATGGACGTGGTAAAGCGATACCACATTATTACCGGTACCCACCCTATGCCCCCGCTTTGGGCGCTCGGCTATCACCAATGCCGCTGGAGTTATTACCCTGAAAGCAAGGTGCGCAAGATAGCCAATGGTTTCAGGGAGAACAAGATACCCTGCGACGGCATCTACCTGGATATTGATTACATGGACGGGTACCGCTGCTTTACCTGGAATAAAAAATACTTTCCTGATCCTAAAAAAATGATCCGGGAATTGGCGGCGGATGGTTTTAAAACGGTGGTGATCATTGACCCGGGTATACGGGTGGACGACAATTACTCGGTATTCAAGGAAGGCAAGGAAAAACGCTATTTCTGCCGGAGAAGCGACGACTATTTTATGGAAGGCCACGTATGGCCGGGCCGATGCCAGTTCCCCGACTTTACCAACCCCGAAGTACGCGAATGGTGGGGTGGCTTATTTGAGGAGCTTGTACAAATGGGCGTTGCCGGGGTTTGGAACGATATGAATGAACCGGCGGTATTTGGATCGGGAACGTTCCCTGATGATGTGCGGCACCAATACGACGGCTATCGCGGATCGCACCGGAAGGCCCATAATGTTTATGGAATGCAGATGGTGCGCGCTACCTATGATGGCTTGCGCAAGATCATGAAAAATAAGCGCCCGTTTACCATTACGAGGGCGGGATATTCGGGTGTTCAAAGGTTTTCGTCAGTATGGACAGGTGACAACGTGGCTTCATGGGAGCACCTGATCTTAGGAAATATTCAATGCCAGCGGCTGTCGATATCGGGAATATCATTTTGCGGTACGGATATTGGCGGTTTCAGCGGAGAGCCTGACGGCGAGCTTTTTACCCGGTGGATACAATTGGGTACATTTTCGCCCTTTATGCGGGCGCATTCGGCCGGTGATACCAAGGAGCGTGAGCCATGGAGCTTTGGCGAACCGTACACAAGCATCAACCGCAAGTTTATTGAATTAAGATACCGCTTGCTTCCCTATATGTATTCGGTTTTTTGGGAACATCATCGTTACGGGTTCCCCATCCTTCGGCCGATAGTGATGCACGAACAAGATGTGGTAAAGAACCATTTCAGGCAGGACGAATTTACCTATGGCGACAAAATATTGATCTGCCCGGTGCTCGCGCCCGGTCAAAAAAGCAGGAAGGTGTACGTTCCAAAAGGGAAATGGTATTATTTCTGGACGAATCAAATTGTAGAGGGCGGCAAAGAAGTTGAAGTGGCAACCCCCCTGGAGACCATGCCGATATTTATAAAGGCCGGGTCGGTGATCCCCGAGTATCCCCCAATGCAATATGTCGGCGAAAAGGAAATCGAGGAGGTTAAGCTCAAGGTGTATTACAGCGATTACGAAGTGAATTCCTTTTTGTTTGAGGATTACGGAGAGACATTTGCCTATGAACAGGATATTTACCTCGAAAAGAAATATGTAGTTCACGGCAAGAATAATAAGCTTACCATCCAGCAAAGTATGGAGGGCTTGTACACGCCGAGATACGAGAATTACGACTTTGAGATCATTGGGCTCCCTTTTAAACCGTCGCGGATAATTGTCGACAGCAAGGTGATCAAAGAGTTTACCTTTGAAAAGGATAAAATATTGCGGTTGAAATTGCGCAAGAACTTTATGCAGATGGTAGTGGATTAGGGGTTAGTCCGAAAGTCCGAAAAACGCTGCGACTGACGTTTCGGCGGTGGAGATTGGTCGGCAAGCCGGAAAGATTTGAGTCAGAAAAGTGTAAGACTGACTTAAGACTTTCGACTTAAGGCTTTAGACTTAAAAGAATATATTCAATTATTAAACTGATAACGATTACCGTACCAAAATGACCGAACAAGGCTTGCAAAGAGTTGTTGTTGAACATGTAACGCCCGAAATCGACGCCGGGCGTTTCTATATAAAAAAAGTCGCAGGGGAAACAGTAAAAGTTGAGGCTGACCTGTTCACCGATGGTCACGATAACATCGGCGCCCGCCTTTTGTTCAGGCACGAGAAGGAAGCTAAATGGTCCTACGTGCCCATGCAAATGTTTAATAACGACCGCTGGTCGGCTTCCTTCAATGTTCCGAAAACGGGGTTTTATTATTATACGGTAACGGGCTGGGTGGACCATCCGCTGACCTGGCACCATGGTTTTGTGAAGAAGTTCCAGGACGGGCAAAACCTGGCGGTTGAGTTGCTGATTGGCGCCGATTTTTTGGAATGGATGCTTACATTTGCCAATAAAGCTGATCAAAAAAGTATCGGCAAACTAATGAATTTGTTGCGCGATCCGGCCAAATACGAACAGGCTGTCAATGCTGTTTTGAGCAAGGAGATGCATCATTTCATCGACCAATATCCTAACCTGGAACACGCAACCACTTATTCCCGCGAATTGAAGGTTTACGTGGATCGCGAAAAGGCAGGCTTTAGCAGTTGGTACTGCTTTTTTCCCCGTTCGGCATCCCGCGTGGAAAGCAAGCACGGCACATTTAAAGATTGCGAAGCCTTGCTGCCGCGAATCGCCGAAATGGGGTTTGATGTTTTGTATTTTCCACCGATCCACCCCATCGGTTTTAATTTTCGCAAAGGTAAAAACAACACGGTCAACGCCTTGCCCGGCGATGACGGTGTGCCCTACGCCATCGGTTCTGCCGAAGGCGGCCATAAAGACATATTAAAAGACTTGGGCACGCTACAGGACTTTAAGCACCTTGTTAAAGAAGCGGCCGCCCACGGCCTGGAGGTGGCCCTGGATTTTGCCATCCAGTGTTCGCCCGACCATCCTTATGTAAAACAGCATCCCAAATGGTTTAAATGGCGGCCCGATGGAACCGTTCAGTATGCCGAAAATCCACCCAAAAAATACCAGGACATTTTACCGGTAAATTTCGAGAACGACGATTGGCAAAATCTGTGGAAAGAGTTGGAAAGCATATTGGATTACTGGTGCGCACAGGGTATCCGCATATTCAGGGTCGATAACCCGCATACCAAATCGTTTAACTTTTGGGAATGGTGTATCGCCGAGATACAGCGCAAATACCCGGGGACGATATTCCTGTCGGAAGCGTTTACCAAACCGAAGGTGATGAAGGAGTTGGCCAAGGTCGGCTATACGCAATCCTATACCTATTACGTGTGGCGAAATACCAAACAGGAGTTAATAGATTACATGACCGAGCTAACGCAAACGGAAATGAAAGATTATTATCGTCCGAATTTCTGGCCGAACACACATGATATCAACCCGTATCCGCTCCAAGGCGGTGTGGAATCAAGCTTTATAGCCCGGTATTTTATGGCCGCTACCCTTTCAGCCAACTATGGTATCTTTGGCCCGGTTTACGAACTGATGTACCACGACCCCTATCCCGGTAAGGAAGAGTATCTCAACTCCGAAAAATATGAGGTGCGGCATTGGGATTGGGAAAAAAGAAATAAGCTGACGGATGTTATCACCAAAGTAAACGCTGCCCGAAAGGTAAATCCTGCCCTGCAAAGCACCAACAATATCAGTTTTTGCGATATTAATAATGAAGCCTTACTGGCTTATTATAAAAAAGCAGGGGATAACCACATTTTGTGCGTGGTTAACCTTGATCCGTATACCAAGCAGGACGGGCATGTGCATACGCCGATTTTTGAAATGGGGCTGTTCCCGGGCGAGGATTTTACCGTATTTGACATTTTAACCAACAGGAGTTACCGGTGGAACAGCGAGTGGAATTATGTTGAGCTGAATCCATGGGATTTACCCGTACATTTATTCAGAATTGAAATCTAATGCTGATGTGCCATGGATGTGATCGGTAAAATAAACGCTGTAACGCTGAATAAACCCTGGAAGGAGTTCCCGGATGATAAGGAAGCGGTTACTTTCCTGGAGGAGAACGTATTTTACGATTACATGCGCAAATGCCGGTGGTTTGCCGGTAAGGCGCGAATGATCAAATTTTTAAAGATACAGCAGTTCTTAACCATACCCATTGACGAGGGCCTAAGCTACCTCGTTATCCTGCATGTTGGATATACGTATGGCGATGAAGAAAAATATGCCATGCCGGTGTCCTTCCTAACGGACGACTTTGAGCTGATAGGGCAGGTTAACCACAAGGCATTTATCACCAGGCTGGTGGCCGACGGAAAACAGGGCTGGCTGATCGATGCCATTTATGATTTCAGGTTTCAGACGAAATTATTCGAAAACATCTGGTCGAATGCCGAAACAATCCAGGACGACGGCGTTTTAATCTATCACAAGGGCAAAGGGCTGGCGGATACAGACGAGAATATGGGGTACCTGTGCGTGATCCCCGAATTGGAGCAAAGCAATTCATCGCTTATTTACGGCAACAAGTATTTCTTTAAACTGTACCGCAAACTTTTCAGGGAGATAAACCCCGAAGTGGAAATGCTGCAGTTCCTCACAGAAACGGGAGGCTTTAAAAATATTCCCGCTTATTGCGGCAGCCTGGAATTTGAGCGGCCTGGTACGCCACCGGTTACGCTTGGACTAATGATGCAAAAAGTTTCGAGCAAATCCGACAGCTGGGTAGCCACCGGCGACGATCTGAATAATTTCCTTTTCAGCTTTGTCGACAGAGATTTCAGCATCCGCGACGAAGTTTTTGAGAAGGTGGAGTTACTTGGCAAACGCACGGCCGAAATGCATCTTGCATTGCTTTCGGGCAAGGGAAATGCGGCGTTTAAGCCAGAAAAGTTCGATACTGCGTACATCGCCTTCCTGCAAAAGCATCTTGGAGACCTGCTTGACAAGCGAATTAAGTTATTAAAGGAAAACTATTCGCGGTTGGATGATAATGCAAAGAAATTGGCCGACGATTTTATTGACAGCGAAGCCGTTATACGTCATTTTTTTGAAAAGATAGCCAGCAGCGACCTTAAATCATTACGCACACGCATTCATGGCGACTATCACCTCGGGCAGGTGCTTTTTACCGGGACCGACTACTTAGTTATTGATTTCGAAGGCGAGCCTGAAAGTTCTATTGCCGACCGTAAGATCAAGCATTCACCATTAAAGGACGTGGCGGGTATGATCCGGTCCTTCCATTACGCCGTTTGCGCCAAATTGTATTTCAGCGACGAAACAAAGGGCATCAACCCTTTGCGCCTGCAAAAGGCGGCGGACCGGTGGTACAAATTGATAACCGATGCATACGTAGATTCGTACCTGCAAACGATGGGCGATATTAAAGGTATATTTGGCAACCGAACCGAGATGAACTTTTTGCTGCAGCTGCATTTACTCGAAAAATCGGTTTACGAACTGGGCTACGAGCTAAACGGCCGGCCGGATTGGATAAGGATACCTTTAAAAGGGATACAGCAGGTACTTTTTGAAATAGAAAAATTTAACAGTTAATCGCCCTTCGGGCTAAATACATGGCTAAAAAGACAACTGATCCCGGCGCCAATAAACCGGTTGAAAAAAAGGCTGCAAAGGCTGGTACCGCTGCAAAGAAAACTGTAGCAGCCAAAACAGCAGAAAAACCGGCAAAAGCCCCTGTACAAAAAAATAAGGCCTCGTCCAGAACGGAGGAAGCATCACCTGATCCAATAAAGCACGAGATGAAAAACGTTGAAGTGTACAGCCGTTTTACCGATTTTGATTCGGGTCTTTTTAAATCGGGGAAGCATTATAAGCTGTACGAAAAGTTGGGGTCGCATGTGGTTGAATATGCCGGCGTTATAGGGACCTATTTTGCGGTTTGGGCGCCTAATGCACACTATGTTTCTGTGGTCGGAAATTTTAATGGATGGGACCGCAGTTCGCATTCCTTATTCCCGCGCTGGGATGGAACAGGAATTTGGGAAGGATTTATTCCGAATGTGGGAAATGGCGAGGTTTATAAATATTTTGTCAATTCAACAAACGGGCAGGACCTGGAAAAAGCTGATCCATTTGCTTTAAGATGGGAAGTGGCTCCGCGTACAGGTTCGATTGTTGCCGATACCTATTACGAGTGGAAAGACGAGCATTGGATGAATACCCGTCACAATCACAATTCGTTAGACAAACCTTATTCGGTTTACGAGATGCACCTGGGGTCCTGGGCGCGGAGCCCTGAAAGCCCGGATGAATTTTTAACGTATTCCCAATTGGCCGATAAGCTGGTGCCCTACATTAAAGAGATGGGCTTTACGCATGTTGAGTTTATGCCTATCGCCGAGCATCCTTACTACCCGAGTTGGGGTTACCAGGTGAGTGGGTATTTTGCAGCATCAAGCCGTTACGGCACGCCGCAACAATTAATGTACCTGGTTGAAAAGCTGCATGAGGCCGGCATCGGCGTAATCCTCGACTGGGTGCCCTCACACTTCCCCGGCGATGCGCACGCTTTGTATAATTTTGACGGCACTCACTTATATGAGCACGCCGATCCGCGTAAGGGTTTTCATCCCGATTGGAAATCGTACATATTTAATTACGGGCGCAATGAAGTTCGGGCATTTTTGATCAGCAATGCTATATTTTGGCTCGACCGATATCACGTGGATGGTTTACGTGTGGATGCTGTCGCTTCCATGCTTTACCTGGATTATTCCCGTAACGCTGGCGAATGGGAGCCCAATATCTACGGGGGGAACGAAAACCTCGAAGCTATTTCGTTCTTAAAAGAATTTAACGAGGCGGTTTACAGCAATTTCCCCGATGTGCAAACCATTGCTGAAGAATCGACATCATTTACAGGCGTAAGCAGGCCGGTTTATGCCGGAGGCCTGGGCTTTGGCATGAAATGGATGATGGGGTGGATGCACGATTCGATAAAGTATTTCTCAGCCGATCCCGTTTACCGCAAATATCACCACAACCAAATAACCTTCAGCCTGATCTATGCGTTCACCGAAAACTTTATGCTGCCTTTTTCTCATGACGAGGTAGTATATGGCAAAGGCTCCATGCTGGGAAAAATGCCGGGCGACGAATGGCAAAAGTTTGCTAATCTAAGGCTGCTCTACAGCTATATGTTTACCCATCCGGGTTCGAAACTGTTGTTTATGGGCAGCGAATTCGGGCAGGGTACGGAATGGAATTTCCAGCGATCGCTGGATTGGTACGTGCTGGAATATCCCAACCACCAGGGGATAAAAGAAGTGGTGAAAGCGTTAAACCATTTGTACCGGGAAGAACCGGCGCTTTATGAAAAAAGCTTTCAATGGAATGGCTTCGAATGGATAGACGGGGGCAATGCCAACGATTCCATACTGATATACGAACGCAAAGGAAATGAGGAAGTTAACGACCTGGTAATAGTACTAAACATGACGCCGATGCCCCATTTTGACTACAGGGTAGGCGTGCATACCAAATCGAAATGGGTTGAAATTTTTAATTCGGACGACGAAAAATTCTGGGGCAGCGGGATGAAGAATGGCAAGCCTCTCGATACGGAACTGGTTAATTGGCACGGACGCGAGCATTCCATCAAAATTACGGTGCCACCGCTGGCAGCAGTGGTGTTCAAAAAACATAAGGATATTCCTGTTAGGTATGAGTTGAAATAATATTTCGATTTAGGGGCATCTTTTTTGCGGCATTAACGTAGAAAGGCTTAACGGTCAAAAGCTTTTTGACCCTAAGTTATTTAAAATTACCGCGTTATGAACCCGAAGTATCGTTATTTGTATTTGTCAATAGGAGCCATTGGTTTCATCCTGTTATTTTACCAAATAATAAGCGATCTGCCCGAAATTGATCCAATCCGTATTTTATGCATTTCGGTACCTGATATGGTGTTCTTTTACCTCGCGTACAAAACTTACCCCCCGGAGCCTCAAGTCAGGAGAGAGCACGGCTACCAGCACCGCAAAGTTTCCAACGGATAGTTTTAAGTCAACAGTCTATAGTCCTAAGTCTTAAGTCATCCCGATAGCTATTGGCAAGCCTTTTGGCCAAGCCCATGTCATCATTGACGCGACTATAAAAGCATCAAAGACCGGCTTGCGTTATTTCTTAAACCCGGCGCCGGTACCGAAAAATGTTCATACATTTATATTGTTTTTCGAACCAATTGAAACTATGAACCCCAAATTCCTAATCCTCTATATCATCGCCGGATCCATCGCCCTGGTTATTGCCGTTTACGAGGTAATTAAAACGTATCCTTTGCTTAACATCGGCATCATCGCTTTGAATTTGTTGCTGAGCCTGTTTTTTTACTATCTCGCCTACAAAACCTACCATGAGAAGAAAGATAAAGAATTAATGTAACTGCTTTCAATGTAATAAAAACTTCGAATTGGGTTATCGGTTTCCAGCGCTTAGCACTTTGTGGTCTTTTGGCCTTTCACGGAACTACTCTTCACAAATTGGGCGGCTCGCCAACTGGGCGAACAATTTTGCATTGTTTTTCTTCCTGCAAAAATGTAGTGCCAATCGGCATATGAAAATGAAATTCGATGCTGACGTCAACCTTGAACTAATGTGGATAAATTGTTTAACACCCAGCAACCTTCCCACGTCGTTAACGTAAACAGGTTCATGCCAGCCGGAGTAACGGCAGGCTATAAATCAAAAGTGATGTATATGAACCCCAAATTCCGCCCTTTGTATTTGCTCGCCGGAGCAGCCGGCTTATTTTTATTGGTATTCCAGGTGCTATATAACCTGCCTGAACTGGACCTGATGATGATTTTAACCATTGCCGTTCCGGATATGTTCTTTTTTTACCTGGCATATTTAACTTATCCGGCCGACCCTGAACCACGCAGGTGGGATTATTAAGTGGCGAGTTGGTCAGTTGGCAGTTGGCACAGTTAGCGGTTGGCGGAGTTGGCAGTTGGCAGTGAGTGAGTGGTGACCGTTTGCGTATTGTGTGCCGTTATTTATTCGATTTTACGTACGTACTTCGCAACAACTGCCCAGGTGGTGTTGTCGATATCAAATACCGAGTTTAATCCCTGTTCTTCCCCGCCCGGATCACCCATAAACTCGTCACCATCTTTCCAGAAGGTTTGACCGGGGATAGGCCTGGCGGTACCCGCAAATGCCCAAAAATTGCAGCCCGCGATGCCGGAGTGAGTTAATACCTCGTTAAAAATAAAGCTATAGAATTTATCCCTATTGACAGTGGTAGCCGATGGGCTGTACACGTGCAGGTCGCGGGGCAAGCCAAATTCTTCAATCACCAGTGGCTTATTAAGCCGGTGCGCAATTTCCAAATGCTTTTTAATGTCCTTGCCGGCGCTATCTAAAATGGTCTTATAACTTTTCCTGATAGAAGTATCTTTAAACCAGCCCCAATTCTTTGGCCAAATATGAATCGTGAGGTAGTCGATATTTTTATCGGCATGTATCTTTTCGTAAACCGAAAGGTCGAAATCCGAGGCGATGTCTCCTTCGCTGCCGGTGGTCAATAAATGATTTTTGTCTATCGATTTTACCAGCGCGGCCACGTGGCTCATCCATTGCTCAAACGCAGGTACGGCTGTTTGCTCCATGGGGCGCGGTTCGTTGATGATCTCCCAGGCCATGATGGCAGGGTCGGCCGTATATTTCTTTCCGTTTAGGCTGTTTGTCCGGTTTAAAACATAGCGAATGTAGGTATCAAGCTCGTCCATGCATGGTTTGCAAGTATAAAATTGGGCAATGTATTCGCGTAGCTTATCCCAGCTATAATACCCGTTCAGGCTTTTGGGATAGGGTTGCTCGCCATAACCGTTCCATTTCAAATATTCCGCAATACCTCCGCTCCATTCCCAGGTATTTGTAAAATGCAGTACGGCTTTCATATTGCGTTTTCCCAGTTCATTTAAAAGGTAATCCAGCCCCTCCATTATATTTTCATTGAACTTACCGGCTTCCGGCTCTAACACTTTTTCGTTAGGGGTGCGATAAGGGTAGGTGCTGAGCCCTTCTGCCCCAACCATTACCCGGAGATTGGTAACGCCTTGTTGTTTCAGAAAGTCGAGCTCGGTTTTTAACCGTTTTTTTCCGCTTTCGCCATTTGTCGCCAAAAGGCCGCCGTACCAGTAATTGGTTCCGATGTAACGATATGGTTTTCCGTTTAAAATAAGCTGCGTACCATTAACGGTCACAAATCCCTGCTGGCCGAATACCGAAAAGCAGGTTAAAAGGCAGATTATAAAAAAGATAAAAGATTTATTCATCCTGTATATATGATTTTTAAAAATAAAAAACGGCAACAAGGGTGGTTAATACTGTTTTAACAAATGTTTGGTAAAAAAGCGTGAAATCTTAACGGAAATAAAAAAGCCGGTCCGATGGCCGGCTTTTTTACATTTTAGGATGTTACTACTTATCCTTATCACGCCAGTTGCAACTCTGCGAGTTCTTTGCCTACTTCGCGAAGACCAGCCGCTATTTTAGCAACTTGTTTGGGTGACGGCTTTTTTGCGCCGTTCACGTATTGAGATAAAAGCACGTTGCTCATTCCTATTCTGCGGCTTAATGCCTTTGCATTGATTATTCCGTAACCTTCAAAGAATGACGGTATGTCAAATTCAAATTCGATACCGTCTTCTGTTATTTTCTCTTTACCGTGATAGGCTGCATGCTCATTATATGCTTCCAGGACATTAGCTTTTAATTCTGCCAAACTACTTCCGGTTGTTACGATGCTTCCGTCGCCATCTTTGGCATAAGCATCAAATCCATCGGCTGTCTTCCCGACGTCAAATTTGATTTTAGCGTTTTTACTTAACATTTTTAGTGCTTTAATAGTGAGCGTTTAATATAGTTAAAAGATAGCGGGCTATTTAAGCCCCGCGTCTTTGAGAATCGATTCTGCGGTTCCTTTTCTCATTTCCTTGCTTCCGTGGTGTGGAAATGTTATAGTTCCCTTTTTAGTAGGGTGAGCCAAAATTTTATGACTGCCCTTGGCTTCACGGATTAAGTACCATCCGTCATTTTTGAGTTTTTTAAGCAGTTCATTTGATTTCATTTTCTTTTTAATCATCGTATAAAGGTAAATTATTATTAACTTTTTTCCAATAAAAGTTAATAATAAATTAACTTTTTAGGTGAAAGATTAATAAAAAAAGCACAGCATCGGTCCCAGCTTTCCAACGATTTTAAAGTCGTTCAATTCAAAACCATATTTGACGCGCCAATACTTATGTGCAAAGTATAAAGGTCTTTAAACATAAAAAAGCCGGCTTTTAAAGGCCGGCTAATTTGCAATTTAGGATATTTGGATTTAAAATTTGCCTATTTCCTGTACCAGGTCGATCAGCTTGTTGGAGTAACCCCACTCGTTGTCGTACCACGATACTACTTTCACAAAATTGTCATTCAGCGCGATACCTGCTTTTGCATCAAATATGGATGTGCGTGAATCGCCCTTAAAATCTTCCGATACTACTTCGTCTTCGGTATAACCCAAAATGCCTTTCATCGAGCCTTCCGACGCTTCTTTCATAGCTGCTTTAATATCCGCATAAGTAGCAGGGGTTTTTAAACGCACGGTTAGGTCGACCACTGATACGTCAGGAACCGGAACGCGGAAAGACATACCGGTTAATTTGCCTTTAAGGGCAGGAATAACCAATGCAACGGCCTTAGCGGCGCCTGTTGATGAAGGGATGATGTTTTGATAAGCGCCGCGGCCGCCTCTCCAATCTTTATGCGAAGGGCCGTCGACTGTTTTTTGCGTAGCGGTAACAGCATGTATGGTGCTCATCAGGCCTTCTTCTATACCGAATTTATCATTCAATACCTTGGCGATAGGGGCAAGGCAGTTGGTAGTACATGAAGCATTTGAAACGATGGTTTGATCGGCCTTTAATTCTTTATGGTTCACACCCATCACAAAGGTCGGGGTGTCGTCTTTCGCAGGTGCGCTCATTACTACTTTTTTGGCGCCGGCATCAATGTGTTTTTGTGCAGTCTCTTGTGTTAAGAACAAGCCGGTTGACTCGATAATTATCTCGGCGCCTACTTCACCCCATTTCAGATTTGCAGGGTCCTTTTCGGCAGTAACGCGGATAGTTTTACCGTTTACCACCAAATGACCGCCCTCAACGGCAATAGTGCCTTTGAACTGACCGTGGGTCGAGTCGTATTTGAGCATATAAGCCATATAATCCGGCTCAACAAGGTCATTGATACCAACAATTTCAATGTCGGGTCTATCAATTGCGGCCCTGAAAGCCAGGCGGCCAATACGGCCGAAGCCGTTAATTCCTATTTTCATGATCTTTTAATTTTTACTTGAATAATACGTGAGTAAATTGTTTATGGGTTCTTTTATGACATTGGCGATCTTAAGATTTGCATCGGCTGCTGCCTCGTATAAATGAGTTTGAAAGCCTGCTGCGACAGAGCCGGCAAAGTACAAAAAAGCTTCGGGATGTTCATCATGCAAGGGTAATAAATAGGTTTTCAGCAGTTTATCAAAGCCGTTGCGTACGGTTGTTTTCACATAATGATCCTCTTTATTTTCGACAAAAAAGTCCGCAAAAGAGCTTAAGAATAAGGCCGGCTGTTTTTGACGGTACACCTTTTCAAGCAGCGATTTGCGGTCGAAATCGTATTTTTTTATAAATTTTTTCCGGATACCTTCCGGGAGCGTTTCATTCATATAGGATTTCAGCAGCTGCCGGCCCAGCCAGTTTGCTGATCCCTCGTCGGCAAGGATATAGCCCAGCCCAAAATTGTTCGGTTTAACTTTGCGGCCATCATACCAGGCGGCATTCGATCCACTGCCGATGATGCCGATAATGCCGGGACTATTTTTGCAGCAGGCGATTGCCGCGGCGGATATATCGTGCTCAACCGTAACCTTTCCGAATTTAAAAAAGGCGGATAAGGCGTTGTGAACCGTGGCCTTCAGGTCGGGCGATGAGGCGCCGGCGCCAAAAAAATATATCTTTTTTATCTCCTCGGCATGGTGTATCAGGTTGATGTTTTTACTCAGCAGCTGGATGATGCTTTTTTCGTCGTTCAGGTAAGGATTTATTCCGGCGGTTTTAAATGAGGCAATAACAAGGTCCTTGTCGGCAAGCCGCCATTCGGCATAATTTGATCCGCTATAAACAACTGCAATCATTGTCAGATAGATAGTATTTCCGCCATCTGCATCAAATCTTCTTCCAGTTTAAATTGGTGTTGGGTTAAAGCCTCTTCAAGCCCTGTTAGCTTGATATGGTTTGCCTCCAGGCCAACCATCTTTTGCGATTCGCCGGCAATCAGGGCGTTTACCGCTGCAAATCCAAGCCGGCTTCCGAGCACCCGGTCAAAGGCGGAGGGGCTGCCCCCGCGCTGCAGATGTCCCAGGATAGTAACTTTTATGTCGTAATTTTTTACTTCTTTTTCAACTATTTTGGCAATATCATAAGCTCCGCCATGCTTGTCGCCCTCGGCAACTATCACAATGCTCGATGATTTCTTTTTACGCTGCCCGTTCTTCAGGTTTTCGATCAGGTCGTCGATGGCGGTTTCTTTTTCGGGAAGCAAGATTGCCTCTGCGCCGCAGGAAATACCCGCCCGCAGTGCGATGGCGCCCGAATCGCGGCCCATCACTTCGATGAAAAATAAACGGTCGTGGGCATCGGCGGTATCGCGTATCTTATCTATCGCCTGGATAACCGTATTGGTAGCCGTATCAAAGCCGACTGTATAGGTTGATCCGTAAAGATCATTGTCGATGGTTCCGGGTACGCCTATAACGGCAACGTCAGGATATTTCTGCGAAAAGCGCAGCGCACCGGTAAAGGTGCCGTCGCCCCCGATTACGACCATTGCATCAATCTGGTGTTTTTTTATATTTTGATAGGCTAATTCCATGCCCTCGTCGGTACGGAAAGCAAGGCAACGCGCAGTTTTTAAGATAGTACCTCCCAGGTTCAGAATATTACTTACTGACCGCGTTTCCATTTGGTACATGTCGCCATCGATCAGCCCCTGGTAGCCGCGCCGGATGCCTGTAACATCTAAGCCATTGTAAATAGCTGTCCTGACAACCGACCGTATGCAGGGGTTCATTCCCGGGGCATCTCCGCCGGATGTCAATACGGCGAGTTTGGAAATTTTGGGCATTGGAGCAAAAAAATTTTTGGGACGAATATAGGGTGTAAAAATTACACCATTAAATTTAATTTATTTTTTTTACATTAGCGGTTGACCATTATTAATAATTATCAACCTGAAATTATCGGCGTTTTGGAAGTAAAGTTACCAACATTTGATTCAGTTTTTTCTGTTGACTGTGTAATATTTGGCTTTGAAGCAGGCGAACTAAAGATATTACTCATTGAGCGAAATGAGGAACCATTTAAAGACTGGTTTGCGTTGCCCGGTTACATTGTTGAGCAGGATGAAAGCATCGATGATGCTGCTGAACGTATTTTGTACGAGCTGACCGGTTTGCGCGATCTGCACATGCAGCAGTTTCATACCTTCGGCGAGGTAAACCGCCACCCGCAGGGCAGGGTGATCACTGTTGCTTATTATGCACTGATCCGCATAAACGGGCAAAAAGAGTTAAGGCCGATAACCCAGTATGCCCGCAAAGCATTCTGGCACCCGGTTAATGAATTGCCAAAGCTGGCATTTGACCATAGCGAGATATTCAACACTGCCTTTAATAAAATACGCAGGCGGTTAAATTACCAGCCTATAGCCTTTGAGCTGCTGCCCGAAAAATTCACGCTTACGCAATTGCAATCGCTGTATGAGGCGGTTGAAAACAAGAAATTGGACAAGCGAAATTTCCGCAAGAAAATGCTTAGCTACGGATTTTTAAAGGAGCTTGACGAGAAACAAAAAGGCGTTTCGTACCGCGCAGCTAAGCTGTATAAATTCGACCGTCGCAAGTATGCGAAGATTTTTCATAATGAGACGGAGAAATAGTTCGCAGTTTGCAGTGGGCAGTTGGCAGCATAGCAGTTTGCAGTTGTCGGTTTGCAGGTTTTGCCTCAATAAAAAAGAGCTGTGGGTTATACCTTAGCTCTTTTCTATTTTTATCAACTTTAAAAAGCGATATAACTGCAAACTGCCTACCGGCGACTGCAAACTAACTAAACATGGTGTGCCAGCTCCAGATGAAATTTCACCAAATTATCTATCGGTGAGCGGATAATATTGCCCACAACCATGCCGTTCTCAACCACTACTTCTTCCAAAACATTCCTGAAGTTGTAGCCAACGGAGCCGATACAATTGAAGGTGTATTTTTGATAATCAGGGTAGTGAGTTACCAGGTTGCGGAAAAAATCCTCGAACGAAGTGCGCACAATATTGCGGGAGTATTCAATATGCACCGGGCTGTCATACACAAATTTGCTGAAACTGGCGCAAAAACGGTTGGCACGCGGTTGCGTGTAAACTATTTCGTTGATATCATCAGGTGTTAGCTTATACGTTTCCCAGAAATTTTTGCGGACTGCTTCGGGCATGTAGCCCCTCAAATAGTCTGCAAGGAGTTTTTTGCCAATATAACAGCCGCTGCCTTCGTCGCCAAGGATATAGGCGCCTGAATCAATGTTATGGGTTACTGTTTTACCATCATAAAGGCAGCTGTTGGTGCCGGTACCCAATATAGCCGCGAAGCCCTCATTATTTCCAAGCAATGCCCGTGCAGCAGCGAGGAGGTCGTGACCAATGAACACTTTTGCTTTTGTGAAGACAGCCTTCATTGCTTCTTCAACAATTTTGCGCATCTCGTCGGTTGAGCAGCCGGCGCCGTAATAATTTACT
Organism: Bacteroidota bacterium; assembly: GCA_013286235.1. Taxonomy (GTDB): domain Bacteria; phylum Bacteroidota; class Bacteroidia; order Sphingobacteriales; family Sphingobacteriaceae; genus Mucilaginibacter. Next base: position 11,017 of record JABDGE010000020.1, on the reverse strand, counting down.
TCGGTGATATCATCTAGCTCCAGGTCGGTTGGCAACGTTTCATTCAGCGACTTAACAATATACTCAGTTCCTGAAAAATAAGGATTGTAACCTTCAGTGTTAAAGTACACCTTTTTACCTTCTTCGGTAACCAGGCACCAATTGGTTTTAGTTGAGCCACCGTCAGCAATTATGATCATAAATTAAGTTTATTTTAAAAAAAATCGGATAAAAGTATGATTAACTTATTGTAAAAAAAACACTTTGTAATTTAAAAATGTAAAAATCTGTTTTTTAGCCAAATATTGCAGTTTTTGATATAAAATCCGCCTGCAATTTATGGCAGTTTTACGCCAGACTTTAAAAGAAAATTGCCGAAAATCAACGAATTCCTGTCCGGTGAAACCGCTATGAATCTGTACGGCTTATAATTAACTGCAATTATAGATAATATTTGGCAAATAAATATCTAAAACCAAAACCCCTGCGTTCTGTATAATATTACGGTGGAGCGTACCCGTATTTTACCCCTGTTATTTAAACACGCGAATTATGTAACAAAGTTGTTATCTTCGCTTTACCAATTAGCGTATAAACCCCTACCAATTAACTTGAATAAGATTTTTTTAACCGCTGTTTGCCTGTTTTCTTCGGGCACCATAATTGCCCAAACCAGCTACCAGCAAATTACTTTGGGTGGCGGCCCGGGTGCGGCAACTGCTTATGCCGGCGCGGATGTTCCAAAAACCGATGTTGCTTTTTACGTCGATGCCGCGTATTACCCAATCCCTCTTTTTAACATCGGTTTCCAGGGCCAAAGCGGTATGCTTGGGGGAACTGCGGCGCCTAAAAGCCGTAACTTTAAAAGTTTTAAAAATACATACCGGGCAGTGACGCTGACCGGGCAATTGTACCTGGGGGTGTTTTACGAAGATGGCAAAAGCGCTGTTTTAAATGCCCTAAGGAATTTTTACGGGGGTGCGGGCTTCGGTGTAATGGCAAGCAACATTTACAATACCGACATTTCCGCCCCAAAAATTACCAACCATGTCACCAACACCCTCCGGATGGTGCCGGTAACCGGCGGGTATGAATTTAACATCCTGAAAAACAAGTTTAACGAACCGTTATTGAAGGCCAATTTCTCATCGGCCTTTTATTATATTATCGGCAAGGGGCTCGATGGCTATTACGATAACAATTCCAAATCGTTCGATTACTACACCTATTACGCCATCGGTTTAAAATACACCATCATCATGCATGCCAACCACGGGCGGAACTATAATAAGTTTGATTGACGCCGCAGGGCGTATCCGCTCTTTATTAACACCCGGTTGATAATAAACCACAAGCAGTTGCCATTTTTTGCAGATTTTTGCATCTTTGCAGGCGAAAATTTTATCGGGTCTCATAGCTCAGCTGGATAGAGCAACAGATTTCTAATCTGTCGGTCTCAGGTTCGAATCCTGATGAGATCACCGGGGAAAGTCAAAAGTCTTTGGTCGAAAGCCTGAAGGCTTTTTTGGTTTTAGGGTATTTTGGCAGTTAATGCGGCGATAACAAATAAGACACAAACCGGTGGTGCTTAAGGCAAAGGGGAAATCAGCTGTCCTTTGGGCTTTCATACCGGTTATTTTACCCAATATGGTTTGATGATTTTGTTTTGCCGGTGGCTTAACACCATTAGTACGAGAGTTGCTATCGAACAAAATAATACAGCCTGAACCGAACCCTCGGGTCCAAATGGTCCGCCCGTAATTATTACCGGGCCCGCTATTTTTGTGGTCAGCAAACTTTTAGTAACCGAACCGCCCGAAGTTGATGCCCCGTAAATGCCCGACTGCGTAAAGTTCCAGGCAAAATGTATGGCTATCGGGAACCACAAATTTCGGGTGTAAATATAGGCGGCGCCTAATAAAAGACCAGCCTCAATTGCAATTGCCAATCCGGATATTAGTGTGCTGTTTGGGTTGAGAAGATGAAGTGCGCCAAAAATTAAAGCGGAAATAGCCAGCGCTATATAACTGCCCAATTTTTCTTCTGTGATCCTGAAAATAATCCCCCGGAATAATGTTTCTTCGAAAATGGCGGCTGTGATCATTCCCAATGATGGTATAAGGTAAGCAATGCTGTTTACTGAAATTACGGAAAACCCTTTGTTTAAATAAATTACACCGATGGTAAGCGATTGTAAAACAAATCCCAATAAAATTCCTGTCAGAAGGTTTTTTCCGACTTTGTGAGTTGATAGTTCGCTGATTTTTCTTTTTTCGTAATACCTGTAAAGATTTATGTAAACCAATAAAATTATTACGGCCACCACTAATACGCTTATCAGCTTTTTATATTCATGACTTATAGATGTATGATCCAGTAATTTATCAAATCCGATTTGGCCGATTTTTCCTGCTGCTACACAAGCTACCAGCCCGATAATAATCCTTGTTAATGGGAAATACCATATTTTTCCCAAAATGTTTTTGCTCGTTTTTTTGGTTTCCATGTTTTATATTTTGCAGTGATTATTATTTGGCGGCCCGGGCGATGCTGACAGTCTTGCGCTGGAATAGTTTGCAACCAAATGTAATCAGAATAAAGACGAAAATTGAATTAAAACAAGCCGGGTCTTTATACCCCAACTATCCTCATATCGCCAATTCTTATATTCATCGGGGCGCCGTTTGCTACAAAAACCACCTCAATTATTTCCCCGGTCAGACAAGATCGATGCATGAGCCCACTTGATCGCCCACGATCACCTCGCGGGCATTGCCGCCGTCCTATAAATTAAATTGCGTGCAAGGCAATTACCGCATTAACAGCCTTTTCTCATTTTTGTGGTGGAGCTATTCCCTTTATTTATCATCTGTTGAGAATTTTTCATTGAATTCGAGTATATTTAATCCTTGAAACATATTTTTATTGGTGTTTTGACGTACAAGTTTAATGAGCAAAAAATTTTAGCAATATCAAATCGCCTTTTTGTAAATTTAAATAGGCATTAAATTATTTCTTTTTTTGAAATAAATTGTTTTTATTGCTAACCTCCTAATTATAACCATAGTTGAAACCTACAGACGACAAAAACCCGGAATACTTCCATAAGGTAGTGGATTGTCAGTATGCTTGTCCGGCGCACACTCCTGTACCCGAATATATCAGGCTGATCGCGGCAGGAAAATATACGGAAGCCTACATGATAAATTGGGAATCCAATGTTTTCCCAGGCGTGCTCGGTCGCACCTGTGATCGTCCATGCGAACCCGCGTGCCGGCGTGGAAGAATAGAAGAAGAGCCTGTTGCTATTTGCCGCCTGAAGCGCGTAGCTGCCGACCATAAAGACGATGTAAGGTCATTGATGCCTAAGGTTCCGTTTGAAAAAAACGGTAAACGCATAGCGCTCATCGGCGGGGGGCCGGCATCGCTTACCGTAGCCCGCGACCTGGCGCCGCTCGGTTACGAGATCCATTTGTACGACGAGCAATTTGCCGGCGGCGGTATGATGCGAACCCAGATACCCTCTTTCCGCCTGCCGATCGGGGTGTTGAACGAGGAAGTTGATTATATACTGGATATGGACGTCCATACCCATTTCAATACCTATGTATCCAGCCTCAGGGAAATTCTTGATAAAAATTACGATGCTGTTTTTGTAGGTACCGGCTCCCCAAAGGGCCGCGACATTAATATTCCCGGCCGGAAAGAAGCTGCTGAAAATATACATATAGGTGTGGACTGGCTCGCAAGCGTTGCTTTTGAACATACCCATAAAATAGGCAGAAAAGTTATCGTACTTGGCGGTGGTAATACCGCTATGGACTGCTGCCGTACCTCGCGCCGCCTGGGTGGTGAAGAAGTTAAGGTTGTGGTGCGCAGCCCGTTTAAAGAAATGAAGGCCTCTCCCTGGGAAAAAGAGGACGCGATGCATGAAGATATTCTCATTTTTGACAATCATATGCCAAAGGAATTTATCGTTGAAAACGGCAAACTAAAAGGGATGACCTTCGAAAAAGTTCACGCCGTATTTAACGACAAAGGCAAACGCTCCCTGGTGCCCACCGGCGAGCCCGAAGTATTTATTGAAGCCGACGATGTATTGGTGGCAATAGGGTTGGAAAACACCTTCACCTGGATTGAAAAAGACACAGGCATAGCGTTTGATGAATGGGATATGCCGGTTGTGGATGCAGTAACCTTTCAGTCCACCAATAAAACGGTTTTCTTTGGCGGCGATGCTGCTTTCGGCGCAAAAAATGTGATCACCGCAGTTGCGCATGGCCACCAAGCCGCAATATCCATCAATCTTTACTGCAGGGAAGAAGATATTACTAAAAGGCCGTCTCCGTTCACCAACCTCGTAAGTCAGAAAATGGGCATCCACGAGTGGAGTTATGATAGCGACGTGGTAAACGACCTCCGCTTTGCGGTGCCTCATGCTGATAAAAAAGCCACGTTAGCCGACCGTAAAATAGAAGTGGAGCTGGGTTTTGATATCCAGACGGCCATAAAAGAGGCCCACCGCTGCCTCAACTGCGATGTACAAACCGTGTTTGAAAAGGACAAGTGCATTGAGTGCGATGCCTGTATGGATATTTGTCCAACATCATGCATCACTTTTACCATGAACGGCGAAGAAGAAGATTTACGAACGCGTTTGAAAGCCCCCGCTTTAAATATAACCCAGGACCTTTATGTATCGGATACCCTGCCCACAAAAAGAGTAATGGTCAAAGATGAGGATGTATGCCTGCATTGCGGGCTGTGTGCCGAACGCTGCCCCACTTCCGCCTGGGATATGCAGCAATTTTTATATAAAGTTACTAAAGCATGTTAAGTAAGATCAACGATTTTGTAGTACGATTTGCAAATGTGAACGGCACCGGTTCTGCAAGCGCCAATTATCTTTTTGCCAAAGCTATTTTCAGGATGGGTATCCCGGTTACGCCTAAAAATATTTTCCCATCCAACATACAGGGTTTGCCCACCTGGTACGAAGTGCGTGTAAGCGAAAAAGGTTACCTGGGCCGCCGCGACGGGGTCGACCTGATGGTTAGCGTAAACCCGCAAAGCATGCCCGATGATGTATCATCCGTCAAAAGCGGCGGGTACTTTTTGTACGACAGCACCAAGAAACTGCACCCGGAATTAATACGCGATGATGTAAAATATATCGGCGTGCCGCTGATGGAAATATGCCTGCGCGAGTTTACCGATCCGCGCCAGCGGCAGCTATTTAAAAATATCATTTACGTGGGCGCTTTGTCGGCCTTGCTTGATATTGAATTTGGTGTATTTGAACAATTGCTGGTCGAGCAGTTCAAAGGAAAGGATAAACTCATTGCGCCAAACCTGAAATCGCTGAAACTTGGCGTACAATACATTCATGATAATTACACTTACCCATTGGATTTGCGCTTGGAACGACGCAACCTGGTAGGCGATAAGATCATGATCGATGGCAACGCCGCCTGCGGCCTTGGTGCGATTTATGGCGGCGCTACTGTAGTTGCCTGGTACCCGATCACCCCTTCTACTTCGGTAGCGGAGGCTTTTGAAATGTATGCCGAAAAAATGAGGATCGACCCGGAAACGGGCAAGAAGAACTATGCCATTGTACAGGCCGAAGACGAGCTTGCTGCAATAGGCATGGTCATCGGCGCTAACTGGAACGGCGCGCGTTCATTTACAGCCACCAGCGGACCTGGACTGTCATTGATGAATGAATTTTTAGGTTTGGCCTATTTTGCCGAAATACCATCTGTATTGATTGATGTACAGCGTACGGGTCCGTCAACCGGAATGCCTACACGTACCCAGCAGTCGGATATATTGCTTGCAGCCTATGCTTCGCACGGCGATACCAAACAGGTATTGCTTTTCCCTGCCACCCCAAAAGAGTGTTTTGAAATGACCGCCGGTTCATTTGACCTGGCGGAGCAATTGCAGACACCTATCATCATGATGTCGGACCTTGACCTGGGAATGAACGACCATATGTCGGACCCCTTTGAATGGGATGATAAACGGGAATATAACAGAGGGAAAGTGCTCAATGCGGAAGAGCTTGAAGAAATACCCCGTTTTGGCCGGTACCTGGATGTAGATGGCGATGGTATCCCTTACAGGACAATTCCGGGTACACATCCTACCAAGGGTTCTTTTTTCACCCGGGGCACCTCGCGCGATGAAAATGCCGCCTACACCGAAGACGGTACCGTGTACGCCCGCAATATGGACAGGCTGCTAAAAAAATGGAACACCACAAAAAACATTGTGCCGGCGCCATACTTGTACCAGCAAAAAAACAATAGCCCGTACGGCTTCATCTTTTTTGGCACCTCAACCTATTCGGCAGAGGAAGCAATGGACATTATGACCCGGGAAAATTTAATCTTCGACGCCATGCGGCTAAAGGCTTTCCCTTTTAACAAAACTGTGGAAGATTTTATAAACACACACGAAAAAGTATTTGTAATTGAGCAAAACCGCGACGGCCAAATGCGCACTTTGCTGATAAATGAATTGAATGCAAACCCACAAAAACTAATCCCGGTACTCAATTACGATGGAATGCCGATTACGGCGCATACCATCATTAGCCAGGTCAATAAAAATTTAACCCCGGCAAAACCGCTTACCTATCACCAATAATACTTCGTCATGACTTATATACGTTCCCAGTTCCGCCACCCCAATTTGCCAAAAAACGACCTCGGCTACACCACAACCGATTACGAAGGCGCTATATCCACCTTATGCGCAGGCTGTGGTCACGATTCCATCAGCGCCTGCATCGTCGAGGCCTGTTACGAATTGTCAATAGCGCCGCACCGGATTGCCAAGCTTTCGGGTATCGGCTGTTCATCAAAAACGCCTACCTATTTCCTTGGTCATTCGCACGGCTTTAACTCAGTACACGGAAGGATGCCCTCGGTAGCCACGGGCGCCAATATGGCAAACCGCGACTTGCTTTATATGGGTGTATCCGGCGATGGTGATACCGCATCCATCGGGATGGGCCAGTTTGTACATGTTATCCGCCGTAACCTGAATATGGTTTATATCGTGATGAATAATGGTTGTTACGGGCTTACCAAAGGACAGGATTCTGCAACAGCCGATGAAGGCTCGAAGAGCAAGAAAGGAACGGTGAATCCTTTCCAGGCCATTGACCTTGCGGGACTGGCCCTTGAACTTGGAGCCACCTTTGTGGCCCAGAGCTTCTCGGGCGATAAAGAACAGCTGATCCCGCTGATAAAAGCGGCAATCGAACACCCTGGCTTTGCATTTATAAATGTTATTTCTCCCTGTGTTACTTTTAACAATAACCCTGGGTCGACCAAATCCTATGATTATGTACGCGAGCATATGGAAGCCACAGCAACCACAGATTTCGTTCCGTTAAAAAAAGAAATTAAAACGAACTACGAAAAAGGTACGGGGACTGATATAAAAATGCACGACGGCACTTTTATCCGCCTCGAAAAACTCGCATCCAGCCGCGATCCTTATGACAGGCTGGCTGCTATGAATGCCTTGTTAATTTCCAGGAGCAAAAATGAAATACTTACCGGGTTACTCTATATTGAACCTCAATCAACTGACCTGCATCATACCATACAGACATCAGACAGGCCCTTGAACAGTTTGGAACAATACGAATTATGCCCCGGCGCTATGGCTTTGGCCGATTTCAACCGGGGCTTTCGATGAGCAAATAAGTCAAGAACCAAGAGTCAAGACAAATATGGATGAGATGGACAAATTGCCGAAAAGAGACCGAATTGGGCCATTTGAATCTTTGTTTAGCTGCAGAGTGGCCGGAATTTACCCGCTTATCTTGCTTCCTGGTTCTTGGCTCTTGACTTTTGATACTACACTTAATAATTTAATAATTTATGACCATTGGTATATTAAAAGAACCATTATTTGAATCAAGGGTTTCCCTGTTAGCCCCTGAAGTAGCCGCATTAGCCAAAAGCGGTATTTTAGTTTGGGTAGAATCAGGAGCCGGGTTAAGGGCTTTTTGTACAGATAAAGAATATACCGACAACGGCGCTGTGATAAAATCGAGGACCGAACTTATTGACGGGGCCGACATTTTGTTGAGCATTCATTATAACGAGATTTCATTGTCGATTAAAAATAAAGCATTCATTGGTGTGTACGCTCCCCTATACAACCCGGTACAGGTTGAAAATTGGATCGAACAAGGGCATTCGGTATTTAGTTTGGATATGCTGCCGCGCACCACAAGGGCACAAAGTATGGACGTATTGAGTTCTCAAGCCAATATTGCCGGGTATAAAGCGGCTGTACTGGCAGCGTCCCTGTATCCCCATTATTTACCGATGATGATGACCGCGGCCGGCAGTTGTGCGCCGGCAAAAATACTGGTGCTTGGCGCAGGCGTGGCCGGCCTGCAGGCTGTTGCGACGTCGCGCCGTTTAGGAGGGGTAGTAGAAGTATTTGACACGCGTGCGGCGGCTAAAGAGGAAGTGTTAAGCCTGGGAGCAAAGTTTGTGGAAGTGGAGGGCATTGCCGATGCTTCTAAAGCAGGCGGTTATGCCGTAGATCAGTCGGAAGAATTTAAAGAACGACAAAAGCTGAAAATTGCGGAAAGTATAAAAAAAGCAGATATCGTTATTACGACCGCCCAGATCTTTGGCAAAAAGGCGCCGGTGCTCGTAACAACGGATATGATCGCAACGATGCGGGCCGGATCGGTCATTATTGACCTTGCTGCCTCAACCGGCGGTAATACAGAAGTAACAAAAGACAATGAAACGATCATTTGCAACAATGTAAGTATAATCGGCGCCGGTAACCTGGCCGCTTCGGTACCTTCAGATGCAAGTAAATTATACGGCAAAAACGTGTTGAATTTCCTAAAGCTGCTCGTTAATAAAGAGGGAGTGATGGATCTTAATTTTGCAGACGATATTATTAGCAGTACCTGTATCACCAATGGTGGAAAAGTTATTTCCCACATTATTACAAAAAATCAAAATCATGGAAATATTCCTGAACTTCATTCAGAGCAACATTGAGCTATTTTATATAGTGATCCTGTCCGTTTTTTTAGGTATCGAAGTGATCTCAAGGGTGCCTTCAGTTTTACATACGCCTTTAATGAGCGGGGCAAACGCTATTCATGGGGTGATCATAATCGGATCGATCATCGTAATGGCAGAAGCATCGCCGGATAATTACCTCGTATTAACGTTGGGCTTTATTGCTGTAATAGTGGGTACTATCAATGTAGTCGGCGGTTTTGTGGTGACCGACAGGATGCTGGAAATGTTTAAATCGACGAAAGGTTCTGCACCTAAACCAAATAAGGATAAATAATATGCAAACAAATATCCTATCCTTATGCTACCTCATCGGTTCAGTTTCATTTATTATCGGGCTAAAAATGTTATCGAATCCAGTAACGGCGCGCAGGGGGAACCTCGTATCAGCAGCTGGTATGGCGATCGCTATTTTTGGCACGCTTTTTCTTTACCAGCCTGCCGGGACACATTTTCATAATCAACAATGGATCATCGGCGCGATGATTATTGGAACGGTTATCGGGTCAGTCGCGGCACGCAAGGTAAAAATGACGGCAATGCCCGAGATGGTCAGCATATTCAATGGCATGGGCGGCCTGTGTGCCGCGCTTATTTCCGTGGTTGAGCTGGGGCGTATAGCGCAGGACCATTCAGATATGCATGTACTTTCCATATTGGCGGGGATGGTCATTGGCTGTGTTTCTTTTGCCGGGAGTATGATCGCCTACGGAAAGCTCAGCGGCAAAATAAAGGACCATACTTTCCCCGGGCAGCATATTTTAAACCTGTTGATATTGCTTGCTGTATTGGCAATGGGCGCTTTCATCATCCATGGAGACAGCGCCGCGCCTGTTTTTATTTTCTGCGGCATCCTCGCCTTGTCACTTGGTTACGGTATTTTGTTTGTATTGCCCATCGGCGGAGCCGACATGCCGGTAGTGATCTCTTTATTAAACTCTTTTACCGGTGTCGCGACAGCGTGCGCGGGCTTTTTGTATAATAACCAGGTGATGCTTACCGGGGGTATCCTCGTAGGTTCCGCAGGGGCCATTCTTACGATACTGATGTGCAAGGCCATGAACCGCTCGATAAAAAATGTATTGATCGGCTCGTTCGGTGGCAGTACGGTTGTCGCCGGTTCAACGGCAACAGGCGATCAGGGTGCTTACAAGGAAATAAGTTTAAGTGATTCGGCTATGGTAATGAAGTACGCGCGTAAAGTGATGATCGTACCAGGCTACGGCCTGGCAGTGGCACAGGCGCAGCATGCCTGCCATGAGCTTGAACAATCATTGCGAAATAATGGCGTTGAAGTGAAATACGCCATTCACCCGGTTGCGGGGCGCATGCCCGGGCACATGAATGTATTGCTGGCCGAAACTGACGTATCGTATGATGACTTGTTGGAATTAGAAGCCGCAAACGAGCAATTCAGTTCCACTGATGTTGTACTCATACTTGGGGCCAATGATGTGGTTAACCCCGCCGCAGAGAATGACCCTTCTAGCCCGATCTATGGCATGCCTGTACTCCAGGTATGGAAAGCAAAATCTGTGATCATCAATAAGCGAAGCATGCGGCCGGGTTATGCAGGTATTGAGAATCAACTTTTCTTTCTACCAAATTCTTCCATGCTTTTTGGAGATGCAAAGGATGTTTTGCAGCAATTAATTCTTCAGGTAAAAGAGCTTTAACCCAATAAAATATGATGACATAATATATTGATTTTCAACAGCAAATGTTGAATGGGTTCGAGTCCCAGCAGGTTCACCGGGTATCTGGATACAAAATATCCGGTACTTTATTCAGTTAATGGTTTGAATCCCGCCCTCGCTACTTCACCACAATTACCATCGACCCTGATATTCCATTAACGGTTGCAGTTATAGTAGCTACGCCAACTCCAATTGTTTTCACTATACCGGCAGCATTAACGTTAGCAACTGATCTATTATTTGATTGATAGTCAGCGTGCATAC
>JABDGE010000019.1 GCA_013286235.1 Bacteroidota bacterium | reverse complement strand
CCCCGTTGCAGGTAGATGCATGGTTATTGCCGATGAAGGCGGCGCCTGTTGCAACAAGCGTATAAAATTCGAGCGTCTGCATCCGCTCAAACAACGATTTTTCCTCGAAATAAGTTACCGGCGATGAGATCATATAAGGCTGGTGCATTTCAAAATAGCCCACGATGGTTGCAAGCCATTTGCTGCCCATCCGGCAGTCCGCGTCAGTAGCCACCATCAGGTCACCTGTTGACATATCGATCGCCAGCCCGATAGCCTTCTTTTTGTACGAGTTAAGGGGCTTGTCTTCATTCAGCTGCAAAAGCTTTACACCACCGGTAGCATAGCTTTGGATGATGGCCGATGTGCGGTCGGTCGAATGGTCGTCGGCGATGATGATCTCAGTCAATTCCTTCGGGTAGTCCTGGGCCAAAAGGTCTTCAATGGTGAGATGGATCTTTTCTTCTTCGTTGCGGGCGGCCACCAGGATAGTTACCCGGGTAGTGAAACCCGATGTTTTTACTTGCGGGCGTTTTACCCTGTGCCACCCTACAATGAGAAAGATGATAACGGTGGTGTATAAAACCGAAAGCAGCAGGAAAAATATACTAAGCAGTGCGATCAAAGAATTTTACGTTTAATACAAATACGGAGCCTAAAATAGCAGGAATAATGATGTTAACTACATAAATAAGCGAAACCGCCACCACTACTGCAATATGCTGGTTGGTGATGTAACCAAACAGCGTATCGGCAGTAACACTTCGTACGCCTACATCTACTATATCCATCGACGGCACGGCCGACTGTACAAAGAAAAACACAAACATCATCAAAACCAATTGCCAAACAGGCATTTCGGGTATCAGCAGGTGGATAATAAGGTAATATTGAAAAGTGAAAACAAAAAAAACGGGCCAGGCAAAACCACATGATGGTGAGCAATTCGGCAAAATCGTATTTGCCCATGATGTCGAAAAAACGATGAAACTTTTTGAGGAACCTGATCTTGTTGAGCAGTTTAACCAGCCATTTGATGTTGAAGTAAAAAATGAGCATCAGGACGACGACACCGAGGTTAACCAGCACGGATCCGGCCATAAACCACACGGGCACGTGCAGAAATGAAAACACGAACCAGATAACCGCCAGCGCGCCCAAAACATTGGTAACCGCGTTTTGGCCGATTCCCCCCACTGCCATGGCAAATATCCCATAGATTCGCTTCCTTACCGGCAGGTACATAACCCGGCCGCCGTATTCGCCAAAGCGGTTAGGCGTAAAAATCGCCCAGGTTAACCCGCAAAATACCGATTCGATCGCTTGCCAAACCGTCATCCTGGCCAGCTTTTGAGTAAGGTATCGCCATTTTAATGACTCGAGTACCCAGTTAAGGAGCATCAGAAGAACAATTGCTGATAGCGTAACAATCACCCGCGTATAGCTGATCCTCGATACCAGCATTACGAATTTGTGCAGGCTGTCGTTGTACTTTTGTATACGATGATCAATAAACCAGAAGGCAAGTATTAGAATACCCAGTTTAAGCAGGTAGGAAAGTAGTTTTTTTGTGCGGGCAGTCAAAAGGCGGATTTTTTTGCAATGTTACGAAATTGTTCATAGTTCATAGTGATTTGCGTGTTTAGCTCTCTGCCCAACAACCATGAACCTTCCTAACGCGTCGATCTTTCAGATTTCCGCTATTCTCCGGCCATGAACTATCAACCATGAACCCTCCTCACGCTTTGGTCTTTAAGCTTTCCGCTTTTAGCTCTCCTCTCCGGCCATGAATCATGAACCATGAGCTATGAACTAACCAAGCCTCGGTCTCAGGAATTCCAAAGTGTATTTATACGCTTCAGTGGTTGCCTCGCTGTTGTAAATCGGGTTGCTTGGGTTGGCGAAACCGTGGTCGGCGTCAAACTCATGCGTAGTTACTTTTTTACCAGCGGTTTTCATGTTGGTTTCAAACTGTGCAACCACCTTAGGGTTTATCCATTGATCCTTCGCTGCAAAATTACCCAGCACGTCGCAGTTCAGTGTTTTAAGTTTGTTTACGTCCTGCTCCGGCATACCATAATACATTACACAGGCAATAGCCTGCTTGCCCGCCAGTAATGCAGTTTGCAAACTCCAGCCGCCGCCGAAGCACCACCCGATAGCAGCAATTCGGGCATTTGGGCCGATATACGTTATAGCGCCTTTAATAATTGCCTGGGCGCGATCATCTTTTACCGCCTGCATAAATTTGCCTGCGTCCTCGCGGGTGGTGGCCACCTTACCGTCGTATAGGTCCAGGTCGATGATGTTCACATTCCCCAGGTCGGTATACAATTGTTCCGACTCTTTTTTTACCCAGTCATTCAAGCCCCACCATTCGTGCACAACGAGCAGGTAATTATTGGTTTTAGTTTGCGCCATAAAAACAAAGGCGTTCGCCGTTTTCCCATCTGCTGTTGGGTAGGTGATGGCTTTGCCGATGGTGCTTTGAAAATGATATTTCAACGGTACCGGGTGCGACATGACGAACTTTTTGTCCGAGGCCAGCATGGCAAACTGTTTGGTAGCTGATGGATTAACGCAACAGGCCATTTTGCTTTGGCCAAAGGCAATACCGGCGGTTAATATGAGCAGCAGGAGAAGTAAGATCTTTTTCATGGAAATTGTGTTTTGAGAATGAATTCAAAAAGGCGTTGAAAATGTTTGATGAACCAATATTAAGCATATTTGTTTTAAAAACATTGTTTACGGTGTGGGCGGGGCACCATAAAATTAAACCGAGGGAAAGGAGGGACTTGCGAAGTTTTGAAAACTTCGCAAGCCTGATCCACTCATAGAAAAATGCGAATAAATATCCAGTACCTGTGTGTCTACCCAATTCCGAAATCATACACCCAAAATCGTAATTCGTAATTCGTAAATCAACCTACCCCAATATCTCCTTAATATCCTCCACCGACAACGATTTAATAAAGCTATCCTCGGTAGTGATGAGAGCGCGGGCCACGCTCAATTTCCGCTGTTGCAGGGCAAGTATCTTTTCTTCGACGGAATCCTTAGTGATGAATTTGTAGATAAATACGTTTTTGGTTTGGCCGATGCGGTGCGTACGGTCGATAGCCTGCTGCTCCACGGCGGGGTTCCACCAGGGGTCGAGGATAAACACATAGTCGGCTTCGGTTAGGTTGAGGCCAACGCCGCCGGCTTTTATTGATATTAAAAACACCCGGGTTTTGGGATCTTCCTGGAATTGTTTTACCACGTCGCCGCGGTTTTGGGTGCTGCCGTCGAGGTATACGTAAGGGATATCTTCTTTATCGAGGTGCTCGCGGTAAATATTCAGCTGCCGTACAAACTGCGAAAAGATCAGCACTTTGTGGCCGCCATCGAGTACGTTGGCCAGCGTATGCACCACGTTTTCAAACTTGCCCGAATCGCCTTCGTAGTCGCTGTCGATCATCACCGGGTGATTGGCAATCTGGCGCAGCTTGATCAGCCCCTGCAATACGTGCATTTGCGTTTTGCCAAAAGTGCCGTCCTCGAGGCTGCGTAGAAGCTCATTGCGGTATTCGGATTTCACCTGTTCGTACACCGAAGCCTGTTCCTCGCTCATCTGGCAGTAAAACAAGTTTTCAGTTTTCGGCGGCAACTCGGTCGCCACCTGCTCCTTGGTGCGTCGCAGTACAAAAGGTTTGATCAGCGCCTGCAGCTTGCGCGCGCTTTCTTCATCTTTTTTCTTCTCGATCGGCGTTACAAACTCGTTCTGGAAATACTGCTGGGCGCCCAGCAGGCCGGGGTTAATGAACGACATCTGCGTCCACAGATCGTTGACCGAATTTTCAACCGGCGTTCCACTCAATATCAGCTTAAACCTCGATTTTAGCTGTCGTACGGCCATAAATGACTTGGACGAGGCATTTTTAATATTCTGGCTTTCATCCAGTATCACGTAATCGAAAAAGAACGATTTGAACAGTTCTATGTCAATACGGCTGATGCCGTAGGTAGTGATCACCATGTCGTAATTTGCAAAAACCTCCGGCGACTTATACCGGAAAGTGCCGGTATGCACCATGAGCCGCAGTTTCGGCGCAAACTTTTTAGCCTCGTTCAGCCAGTTGTAGATCAGCGAGGTGGGCATAATGGCCAGCGAAGTGCTTCTCCCGCCCACTGCCTCGGTATCTTCCTTGTGCTTTTGAAGCAGGGCCAGGGTTTGAATGGTTTTGCCAAGGCCCATGTCATCGGCCAGGCAGCCGCCAAAGTGGTACTCCTTCAAAAAATGGAACCAGTTATAACCGGCTTTTTGGTAGTGGCGCAATTCACCCTCAAAGCATTGCGGCATCGGCACGTCTTCCATTTCCTCAAAATTCAGCAGCCTTTGCAGTTTTCGGCTCATGCTGACCCCGGCCATTTCGCCCTCGGCGAGTGAGGCGATCAAACCGATATGCTGCCTGCGAAGCTTCAACTCATTTCCGCCTTCAGAAAAATGGAGCAGGTTACCGTATTGCGAAAACCACTTTTCGGGTATCACGGCGATTTCCCCGGAAGGCAGCACAAATTCCCGCTTCCGGTTTAGGATATGATTTTTGAGCTGGATAAAAGGGATGCGGTAAATGCCGAAAATTACGATCGCGTTGATATCGAACCAGTCGTTGTTTTCGGTCACTTCAAGTTCTATCTTATTGGTCCCGAACAGGTATCTTTTTTCAGCGCCGGAGTCGGGTTGTTCTATTTCAAAACCCTGCTTTTCCAGTTCGTCATAATGCTGGTTTATCCAGTCGAAAACAGAAAATGAGCGGTCGTCCTCTTCATTGTCGCCTTCCACTTCAAGGTTTTTAAAAAGGGACGAAGTGCTTCTCAAACCCATTGCCTCCAATAGGTGAAACTTATTCTTTTCCCACATCACCGACCGTTTGATGCGATGAAAAATATAGTCGTCGCCCTTTTCCTCCATCCTTACCGAAATATGCCGCTCGTCGCCGTAGGAGAACAGGTAACCTGCATATCGGAAGCAAAGCTGCAGCTGCGAAGTGCCGCCCTCTATATAAACAGGCTTTAAAACCGGCCGGGCATCGTATTTTTCGGTGTTAATGGTAAAGCCTTCCGCATAAACATGGTGTTTCTCTATCAGCGGCGCCACGAATTTTTCAAAGTACGAGCGTTCCGACGAACGTGGAATGGCGATGTACCGCTTATTTAAAAAGGGCAGCAGCTTTTTGCCTTCAATTTCCTTTTCAAAATGGTACAGCGTGTCATCCAGCAGCATCCAGGCGGGGTGGTTGCAGATGATCCCCGCATTTTTGAACATGAACTCAATGCGCATGCCCTGGTATTTGATGGTAGGGAAGTAGCGGATCTCCTGTTCGTCGCGCCTGAAGTGGAACAGCACGGTTGCTGTTTCCGTGGCGATCTGCAGCCTTCGCTCAGCCGGGTAACCCTCCTTGCTCATCAGGTAAAGTTGTTTGTTACCAAGATGGGCAAGCGCATCGGCCATGCGTTTTTCAATTTTAGGCCTTACCGTATCGAAAAACTGCTCGTTAAAAATTTTGGTAAAAAACTCGAACGGACGGATCGGCTTTTTATAGTACCTTTTGATCAGGTTACCCTGTTCAATTTCCTCCAGTATTTTGATGAGCTTTAAATCGGTCTCGTCCAAATAGGGAGCAAACTCTTTGGCAGTATTGGAGAATAAACGCTGGTGGGTAAGTGAAAATTCTCCATTGGGGTTTAGCTGAACGATGTGTGGCTCAATAACATACGACAGGTATTCGTGCCGGGCGATGGCATAAATAATTTGGCAGGGCCTTGTACTGTCGACGCGTAACATTCTAAACTGAAAAAAATATTTTAGAAGTTACATCAACAAAAAATTCAAACGTAAAAAGAATCCGTAGCAACCCGAAATGTTTCGTGTTAAATATTTGTTAACAATGGTGGCTCATTGGTTCTCCCGATAGCTATCGGGAGGTTTTGGATGTTGGCAATTGCCGGGTTTTTAATACTTGTAAATTAGCTGCTAAATTTGAGTTGCAATGGAAAAAGAATTTATCTATAAGTTTATTCAACAGCATAGAGTCGCGGTCGTTTCCTCAGTCACAAAAGATGGCGTGCCGGAATCCGCTTTGGTAGGCATTGCTGTGAGCGGTGACCTTGAAATTGTGTTTGACACGATTACGACGTCGCGCAAGTATGAGAATATTATTCATAATCCATCTGTGGCACTGGTTATCGGCTGGGATGATGAAACAACGGTGCAATATGAAGGGATGGCAATGGAACTAACGGATGCAGACGATCGTTACCGCGAAATATACTATTCTGTTTATCCCGATGGCCGCGAACGCGCCAAAACCTGGCCGGGGCTGGTTCATTTTAAGGTGTTGCCGAGGTGGTTACGGTACAGCAATTTTAATAGTCCGATGGTGATTGAGGAAATGGTGTTTGGTGGATGATTATTCACGGAGACGCGAAGGAGACGCGAAGTATCGCGTCTCTACGACGGGCAGGATTACCTTTGCGATCCGATTGTGCAACCACCGGTTGCATAATTGACAAATAGCTAAATTTGCAACCAGCGGTTGCAGAAATAAAAAGTCCAAGACAAAAGATAAGCAGAAAGCTCTCCCAGACGTGTTCATGCATCGCAGGGTCCTCTGCGAGAGACCCTGTGGGAACGGGAGACAAAAAATAAGCAGAAAGCTCTCCCAGACGAGTTCATGCATCGCAGGGTCCTCTTCGAGAGATCCTGGAAACAGGATGCACTTTATTTTATGTTAATATATTTTTCCGGATGACCGGTCTTTTCTAATGTCTCGTTGGCTTTTTTGAGTTTTTCCGGAAACAAAACAATATCATGATATTTATTCAGCGATTCGTCGATGACAACCACCGGGAACTTTTTTTTATTTAGCTCGACTATTTCCTGGTCTTCAACTGTGCTCATAATCAAAGTACGTTACTTTCTCCCTGTCCCAATAGAGTCGCTCGAAGACGACCCTGTGCTGCACGATTAATTTTAACAACCCGATGGTAGTGAGGAGATGGCGATTGTTGTTTGATTCCGCAAACGTGAGGTATTGAATTTTTACAATTGAATCTACTTCGCCTTCTTTAACATATCCTTCGGAAGCCCCACTGTTCGTAGCATCTCATTAGCTTTATCCACCTTATCCTGAAATAACGGCATATCCTTGTATTTCTTAAGAGAGTTGTCGATTATTACGACTGGTGTCTTCCGTTTATTGAGTTCTTCAATATTCATAATGTAAAGTTACTCTTTTTCTTTTAGCAAGAAAAGCATCATATTCAATTCCCTTATCGAAAATTTCCCATTCGTCGTTATGCAAACCATAAACGTAAAAATCCTTTGTAACCTCCTTTAGATGTTTTGTGATTCCCATACGATATAGCCTGGTTCTGGCTTTTGTGCTGCCAGTAGCGTAGATTAAACTGTTAGGGTAATAGTCAGTAAATGCGTAAACAGCGGCAACAACTGTTGATAGTACTTTTTCACTGTCACCATTGCTGGAAATGGCTAAGTCATTTATTTGGCCGGTATCAAAATCTTGGTCACCAAAGGCAAGGTTGTAGAGGCCTTTTCAATTAGTATCGTTGAACTTTATTAGCTTAGGTATGCGTCCATTTGGCCCGACACTTACAAATTCAAAGGTCGTTAATGAATCTTCTGCCTTTAACTGATACCGTTCTAAGTTCATGTTGATCTAAGCGGTTAAAATTTAGTCTATAAACGAATAGTTGTCTTATCTGTAATATCCTGTTTCTTTGGCGGTCTTCAATACAGTTAGACGCAGCCAAAAGATATACAAAATCGTCCCAATCACCCAAAATCCGCATCCCCCTCAAACACCCTTACCGCCGGCCCTTCCAAAAATATATCCGTAAACCTTTCGCCGTTGGCATTAAACCGGATATTCAAATCGCCGCCTAACACTTTTATCGGCGTGCTGATCAGCCCGGTTTGATGATGATGTTTCGCCATGGCCAGCGCCACGGCCGTCACGCCCGTCCCGCAGGCAAAGGTTTCATCTTCCACACCGCGTTCAAACGTCCGCACAAAAAAGCCGCCTTCCACAGGTTCAACAAAGTTTACGTTGATGCCTTTATCGCGGTAGGTATCGTTATTCCGAATTTTATAGCCATCGTTGTAAACATCTTTTTCCTTCAATCCCTCCACCAGCTTAATATAATGCGGCGAACCGGTGTTCAGCACATAGGCACCGTCATCCATCGAAATCCTGTCCACATCGATCATTTGCAGGCTCACCCAATCGCCCGAACCTGAAATTTTGGCATAGTGCGGCCCGTCAACTGCCAGGAAAGTAGTTTCGCTGTCAATAATGCCCAAATATTTGGCAAAAGCCACTATACAGCGCCCGCCATTGCCGCACATACTGCTCGGTTGGCCGTCGGCATTATAATAAATCATTTCAAAGTCGTAGCTTTGATTTGCCTGTAAAAATATAATACCGTCAGCGCCTATGCCAAAACGGCGGTCGCAGAGGCGGGAAATGAGTGCCGGATCGTGGTGATCGACGTTCTTTTCGCGGTTATCCACCAAAATAAAGTCGTTCCCGGCGCCCTGGTATTTGTAAAAGTGTAATTTCATTAAATATTAACCTGTAAATAATATCCGCACATCCGGCTAAAGCTTACAAAAATACCCTTTGTGCCAGATTTAACAATATTTAACACAATAGTACATAACGAAAGGTTGATTATGACGTCTATATGGTATTAAATTTGACTTCCAAAGACAAAAAGTAAAGAAAGAGAATAGAATATGAAAAAGTTTGGTTTAACATTATTAACAGCTTTCGTGGGCGGCGCCATGGCGCTCGGTTCCTACAAACTGATCGAAAACAAGTATGCCTCGAACATGAGTTTTGAGGATAAGCAAAAAGTGTATTTAACAAGTAATCACCTAAGCCCAGCAACAGCCAACGTTTCCTCATCGGGCCTGCCCGACTTTGTACAGGCGGCAGCGGAAGTTACCCCGGCGGTAGTGTACATTCGTACCACTTATTCCAACCAGGGCGCCGATAACCAGCAAAGCGAGTTGCAGCAGATGTTCGGGCAGATGTTTGGGCAGCGCATGCCGCAGCAGCAGGTGGAAATGGCTTCGGGTTCGGGTGTTATCATTTCGCCGGATGGCTATATCGTAACCAATAACCACGTGGTAGATAAAGCAGTGAAAATTGAAGTAGTTACCAACGACCACCGCGATTTCAAGGCAAAAGTAATCGGTACCGACCCTAACACCGACCTTGCCCTCATCAAAATCGACGGCAGCGACCTGCCCATCGTAAAACTTGGGAACTCCGACAACGTGAAAGTTGGCGAATGGGTTTTGGCCGTAGGTAATCCCTTCAAATTAACTTCAACCGTTACCGCGGGTATTGTAAGCGCAAAAGGGCGTAACATCAACATCATCGGCAACGAGGATAACCAGGACCAGAACAGCCCCTTCGGCCGGACCCAGTATCAGCAGCAGCCCAAATTGAACCAGGCTATCGAGTCGTTCATACAAACCGATGCAGCCATTAACCCTGGCAACAGCGGCGGCGCACTGGTAAACGCAAGCGGTGAGCTTATCGGTATCAACTCCGCTATCGCTTCGCACACCGGTTCGTACGAAGGTTACGGCTTTGCCATCCCTATCAACCTGGCTAAGAAGGTATTGGACGATATTGAAAAATACGGAAAGGTAAAACGCGGCTATGTAGGCATCAGCTTTAAGGCCCTTGACGAGGATGTCGCTGCCGATCTCCATATCGACAGGACAGCCGGTTTATACGTAGACCAGGTTATTGCAGGTGGCGGCGCCGATGCAGCCGGTATCAAGCCGGGCGACATCATCACCAAAGTTGACGGCAATAAGGCCTATGAATCATCCGATTTGCAGGAGACTGTAGGCCGCCTGGAACCCGGCGATAAGGTGCATTTAACCGTAGTACGCGGCGGCGAAGAAAAGAACTTTACCGTTACCTTGCATGCCAACAATCCACAGCCCGAAGCACTGGCTGCCAATCCGGCATCTGCTACCGAGTTGTACAATAAGATAGGCGCCACCTTTATGCCTCTGAGTAATGCGCAAAAAGCAAAATTCCATGTGAATGCAGGCGTTGTGGTTACACAGGTACGCAATGGCGGATTGTTCGATTATACCGATGTTCCCGAAGGATCAGTGATCACCAATATCAACAAACAGCCGATAAGCAGCGTAGCCGATATCGACCGCGCATTGAGCAACCTGCAACATGGCGTATTAACCATATCCGGTCTTTACCCCGATGGCACCCGTTTAAGAAGCACTATTGAAATACAATAATTAATTGTTTTAAATTCAAAATCAGTAGCAGCAGAACCCGGCCTTGTGCCGGGTTTCTTGTTTTAAACAGTTTCTACATTTTATATCTGCCCATCCGCACACTTCGTGCGCCGTAGCTTTAGCGAAGGAGCATCTGCACATTTGCACATCTGCACATTCGCCAATCTCACATCTCCTTTCTATTTTTACCCCGACTATGAATAGCGGCACTATAGAACTCAATTTATTAAACCAGGATCTGTTATTGTTACCTCAAAAGGCTATCTACTGGCAACAGGAAAAAGCATTGATAGCGGCCGATGTGCACCTGGGCAAAGTGGGCCATTTCCGCAAATCGGGGATAGCCGTCCCGCTTAACATGGAACAAAACGAGCTTGCCACCCTTTCCGATCTCATCTTTCAATACAAACCACAAAAGCTCATCCTCCTCGGCGATTTCTTCCATAGCGATATGAATTCCGACTGGGACTGGTTTGTTTTATGGCGCAGCCAGTTTCCTAAACTCGAGATCATCCTGGTAAAAGGCAACCATGATATCATCGACTTTGAAAATTACCGGCAACAGGATATTTTGATCGTAGATGAGCTGCGAACCGGCCCTTTCCTGATGCTCCATCACCCCTTAATGGGCCTGGAATTGGCCGAAGCAAGCGGCTACATACTTTGCGGCCATATCCATCCCGGCATCAGCCTTACAGGACGAGCGCGCCAGCATTTAACCCTCCCTTGTTTTGCCTTCGGCGACAAACAGGCCATTTTACCCTCCTTCGGCACATTCACCGGCCGCATCGCCATCCGCAGTTCCAAAACCGACCGTATCTTCGCCATCGCAAATGATAAAGTGGTGCCGATTGAATAACACAATTTTTCTTTCAAGTCTTACTATCCGCCGGATAGCGGATCGGCACCTCAAGGACATTCACTCCATGCATTTAAGTCAATGTCAATTATTACGCGTAATCACAAAAATCTGCTTAATCCCGGTTCAGACAACATACCCGCCATGCGTTTCGCCATGCATTTTTCTCCGTGCCTCTCCGTGCCTCTCAGTGGCCTCCTGTGGTTAAATCTTAACTATGCTAACGGAACCATTACCCCTGTTTCTTAGAACGTTTCTAAATAGTTATTTACCCCCCAATTACTCAATTCCCCGTATATCTTTAAGCTTATATTAAATACTTTTGCCAAATAAATCCGGATTATAATGAGCGAATTCAAACAAACCTTTAACTCATCGCTGGGGAAAAAGCTGATCATGGCTTTAACGGGCTTGTTTTTGTGTACTTTTTTAATTGTGCACCTAGGCGGCAACCTGCTGCTTTTCAGCAACGACGAAGGTTATGGCTTTAACCTCTACGCCAATTTCCTTACCCATTTCCCGCCGATAGAGGTGGTGGCTTACCTGCTTTACCTGTGCATATTGGTGCATGCCCTGTATGCTTTGATATTAACGATCAAAAACCGCAAGGCGAGGCCCATCAGATATACTGACGTAAACAAGTCGAAAGCGAGCTGGTCGTCAAAAAACATGGGGCTGTTAGGTTCTATTTTGTTTTTGTTCATCGTTATCCATATGAGCGATTTCTGGTACAGCTACAAATTCAGCCACAAAGTTGGGTTTAAAGAGTACCGCACCGACCTGGCTACCAACAAAACAACGTCAGTAGATTATGTGCCATCTTCGCCCGACTTTGAAAAATCAGTCACCACCGAAAATAACTTCGAAGTGATCCGTGTGAAAGACCTGCACGCCAGGGTAGCCAGCAGCTTCAGCAATTTGTTATATGTGATATTTTACGTTATTGCGATGGGCACACTGTCGTTCCACATGCTGCACGGTTTCCAGAGTTCTTTCCGGACGCTCGGCTGGGTGCATCGAAAGTACACACCGATCGTTACGTTCATCGGTACCTGGCTGTTTGCAGTAATTATCCCGATAGGTTTCGCGGCGATGCCGGTTGTTTATTATATAGAAAGCTTAAGATGATTTACGATTTACGATTTTAGATTTACGATTGTAAATCAGTTAAAGAAAAATCTCGAATCATAGTTCGTAACTCGTAAATAAAGAAAATGAATTAAAATGATTTACGAACTAGGATTTCAGATTTACGAATTGCTTGTCAGTTCAATAAAATCTCAAATCGTAAATCGTAAATCGTAAATCGTAAATAAAAAATGAGTTTATTAGACGCTAAAATCCCCGCCGGTCCATTAGCGGAAAAATGGAGCAAGCATAAATTCAACTTAAAGCTGGTAAACCCGGCCAATAAGCGCAAGTACGATGTCATCGTGGTGGGCACGGGGCTTGCCGGTGGCGCTGCTGCCGCTTCATTGGCCGAGCTGGGTTATAATGTAAAGGCATTTTGTTTCCAGGATAGCCCCCGCCGTGCGCACTCCATTGCGGCGCAGGGGGGTATCAACGCAGCCAAGAACTACCAGAACGATGGCGACAGCATTTACCGTTTGTTTTACGATACCATCAAAGGTGGAGATTACCGCGCCCGCGAAGGCAATGTTTACCGCCTGGCCGAAGTATCGGTAAATATCATCGACCAGTGCGTAGCACAGGGTGTTCCCTTCGCCCGCGAATATGGCGGCCTTTTAGATAACCGCTCATTTGGCGGCGCACAGGTATCCCGTACTTTTTATGCGCGAGGCCAGACAGGACAACAATTGCTCTTGGGTGCTTATTCGGCCCTGAACCGCCAGATACACCTCGGCAAGGTAAAAATGTACACCCGCTCCGAAATGCTCGACGTGGTGCTGGTAGATGGCCAGGCAAAAGGTATCGTTACCCGTAACCTCATCACCGGCGCCATCGAAACCCATAGCGGCCATGCTGTTTTATTGGCTACCGGCGGCTATGGCAACGTGTTTTACCTGTCAACCAACGCCATCGGCTCCAACGTTACCGCCGCATGGCGGGCGCACAAAAGGGGTGCATATTTTGCCAACCCCTGCTATACCCAAATTCACCCGACCTGTATCCCGGTAACCGGCGATCACCAGTCAAAGTTGACTTTAATGTCGGAGTCGCTGCGTAATGATGGCCGGGTTTGGGCGCCAAAAACGGTCGAAACAGCCGAAAAGCTCCGCAAGGGTGTGATCAAAGCAAACGAAGTGAAGGAAGAGGACCGCGACTACTTCCTCGAAAGAAAATACCCGTCCTTCGGCAACCTCGTGCCCCGCGATGTTGCCTCGCGGAATGCCAAGGAGATGGTGGACGAACACCGTGGTGTGGGCGGATCGGGCGTCGCGGTATTCCTTGATTTTGCTGACGCGATACACCGGCTCGGCAGGGATGCGGTGGCTGCGAAATATGGTAACCTCTTCGACATGTATTACCAGATCACCGACGAGGACCCCTATACCCAGCCCATGCGTATTTACCCGGCCGTGCATTATACCATGGGCGGTCTGTGGGTTGATTATAACCTCATGACCACCGTCCCGGGTCTTTATGCTTTAGGCGAATGTAACTTCAGCGATCACGGCGCAAATCGCCTTGGGGCATCGGCATTGATGCAGGGCCTTGCCGACGGCTACTTTGTGATCCCTTATACTTTAGGTGATTACCTGGCCACCATCGGCCCGAAACCTGTTGACACCAAACATCCTGCTTTTGAGAAAACCAAACAGGATGTCATCGCCTATGTCAACAAGTTGCTGGCCCTCAAAGGCACAAAAACGGTGAACGAATACCACCGCGACCTGGGCCATATCATGTGGGAATATTGTGGCATGGCCCGTACCGCCGAAGGCTTAACAAAGGCCAAAGGCCTGATCAGCGCCCTGCGTGCCGATTTCTGGAAAAACGCCATCGTAGTTGGAGAGAACGAAGAAGTAAACCCAGCCCTTGAAAAAGCCGGCCGAGTAGCCGATTTCCTTGAGCTGGGCGAGCTAATGGTCGACGATGCCCTGATGCGTCGCGAATCCTGCGGCGGTCACTTCCGCCTCGAGTCGCAAACGCCGGAAGGGGAGGCTTTAAGGGATGATGAGCATTTTGCGTTCGTTGCCGCGTGGGAGTACAAAGGCGATAATCAACCAGAAGTATTGAATAAAGAAGTGCTGGATTTTGAATTTGTGCATTTAACTCAGAGGAGTTATAAATAGAAGATTAACCCGCGCGTCATTGCGATGAGCGCAGCGAAGAAGCAAACTCCGCCAATGCATTAACGCAAATGCACCGGCGCTTAAGCAAAGTTCAGAGATTGCTTCGTCGTACCTCCTCGCAAGGACGCTCAAATAAGATAAAATGAGCCAAGGTAACATGAATTTAACCCTGAAGGTCTGGAGGCAAAAAAATGCGCAGACAAAAGGAGCATTTGTCACTTACAAAGCCGAAGGCATTTCACCTGATATGTCATTTCTCGAAATGCTCGACGTGGTAAACGAAAGCCTCATCCACAAAGGCGACGAGCCCATCCATTTTGACCACGACTGCCGCGAAGGCATCTGCGGGATGTGCTCACTGTATATTAACGGCCGGCCGCATGGCCCAAAGGACGCCATTACCACCTGCCAGCTGCACATGCGCAGCTTCCACGATGGCGAGATCATCGTGATCGAACCCTGGCGCGCGGCGGCATTCCCGGTCATCAAGGATTTGGCTGTTGATCGTTCTGCGTTCGACCGCATTCAACAGGCCGGCGGATTTATATCGGTAAATACCGGCGTCACCATTGATGCCAATGCCATACTGGTCCCCAAGGTGATTGCCGACGAGGCCTTCAACTCTGCCACCTGCATCGGCTGCGGGGCCTGCGTGGCCGCCTGCAAAAATGCATCGGCCATGTTGTTTGTATCGGCGAAAGTATCCCAATTGGGTATGCTGCCGCAGGGACAGCCCGAGCGCTGGAGCCGCGTACAGGCTATGGTAGCCCAAATGGATGCCGAAGGCTTCGGCAATTGCACCAACACCGGCGCCTGCGAAGCCGAATGCCCCAAAGAGATCCAAATGACCAACATCAGCCGCATGACCAACGACTATTTCAGCGCCAAGCTCTTCCGCGAAGAGCACGTGCACGACCACGCCAGCAGCGGCGAATAAAGAGCTAACATTGTTTAACTATCATGGGCCTGGGAGTTTTTTCCAGGCCTTTTTTTTCTCTCCCCCCTCCCAAAAGTCATGCTGAACTTGTTTCAGCACCCCACGAGACATTCACGCCCGGCATTTACGCCGGTGCATTCACGCCATGCATTTACGCTAATCGTTCCCGCCATGCATTCCGGCCAATCATCCGTGGAATCAAAAAAATCAGTTAAATCAGTGGTTCAGACAACGTTCACGCGCTGCATTTTTAGCACAACTTTTTTCGACAATAAAATCATTATTTCAAAAAAACTTGTAAATAAATATTATTATATTTATTTCAAAAAATCAAAGCGGGGGAGCGGTTGTTTTGTAGGTGGGTAGTGCATAAAACCTTCGTTTACAAGTAATAAAGATTTAAACCTAATTAATCATTAACTTATATTAAACTTTGAATCATGACCCCCAAAATTACTACCTGGCTGCTGATATTAAGCGTAATACTTAATATTTCCCTGATTTTGATTTGGTATACTCATAAATCATCAAACGGCATTGCCCCGACCAGCGAAAATCAAAAAGCTGTAAATTTTGTTCCGTTTGCGCCGGTACCATTTAGCCAACAAATAACCAAGATGAGCGCTATAAAATTAACTCAGGCTTATGACGGTGACCCAAGACATTGGATGACGCAAGATCCAAATCATCCGAATGATCCAACAAAAACCGTAGAGCTGCAAGGATTGATGTTCAACGCCGCCCATTTTAGAGACATTGTCGACACCAACAAAAGCGGTAAAACCCCAGATAATGTCGTGTTATTTTTCGGATTAGATACCAACAACCAATGGCACATTATCGCATTTGGAACCATGAATGACAAAAATGGCCAAACAATACTCGATTACGATAAAAATGACCCAACAAATAATTCATCAACCAACACTTCGGTTTATGATCAAGCGGTGCCGTGCCCTCCTTGCGGCGTTACTACTCCGTAAGCAATCACTACCTAAATGTTTACAGATATTTATAGTATATTTTATTACAGTGTTTTAATAGTCGCCGCTGCTATCAGTTTGTTGAAATTTAGAAAGGTGGAAAAGTCCTTCAAATGGGTATGTTTACTGCTTGTTTTGACCCTGATAAGCGAACTGATAGCGAAATATTTTTCCATCCATCGCCAACCCAACGGTATTGTTTACGTCATCTTTACCCCGGTCGAATATTTCATGTACACCATGATCTACCAGGCCTTTTTTGACGATAAAAAATGGACCAGAATTTTAGGGATGAGCGCTGCCGGATTGCTTGTCCTCGAAGTGGTCAATACGGTTTTTATACAGCCGGTAAACGAGTCGCCTACCAACATCATTAATATCGAGAGCGTTTTACTGGTGATTTTGTCCTTAAAGCTTTTCATCAGCCTGCGCGAAAAACCGGTTTATGAGAATGTCATGGGCGAAGGTGTTTTTTGGTTTAACACGGCCGTTTTATTCTATTATGCTTTCGATATACTTTTTTGGGGCTTTCACAACGTAGTTTTCAGGTTGCCAAATCCTCCCGCTATCATTTATAGCGGTTTGTTATTGTTCAACGGTATTTTATACCTAACCTACACTGCGGCTGTCGTATTAAATGCTAATGCGGTCAAAAAACTGGTACAAGCAGGATGAATAACCTTTTGCAGATAAATCCGGGCGATGTTGCGGTATCATTGTTTACCGGGCTGACGGTTTTAATACTGTTGGTGGGGTTTATCATGTACTTCCTATTCTCCTACCGGCATAAACAGAAGGATTATAAATTACTCCAGTCGCAAAAAGAAGAGATCGACAGCCAAAAGATCCTGCTCGAAAAAGCACTTGACGAATTGAAAGCCACGCAGTCCCAACTCATCTACCGCGAAAAAATGGCTTCCCTTGGCGACCTAACGGCCGGCATTGCCCACGAGATCCAGAACCCTTTGAACTTTGTGAACAATTTTTCGGATGTAAACGCAGAATTAATTGAGGAACTGCAAGAGGAGTTAAACGCCGGTGACATAACTGAAGCTTTAGCGATCTCGAACGACATTAAGGAGAACGAACAAAAGATAAATCTTCACGGCAAGCGCGCCGATGCCATCGTGAAAGGAATGCTGCAGCATTCCCGCACCACAACCGGCCAAAAAGAACCCACCGACATTAATGCCCTGGCAGACGAATATTTAAAATTAAGCTACCGGGCATATTGCACAAAAGATAAATCGTTAAACGCAACGCTGCTGACTGATTTTGAGGAAGGCATCGGCAAAGTAAACCTCATACCCCAGGAAATTGGCCGGCTGCTGTTAAATTTATTAAACAATGCCTTTTACACGGTTATTGAAAAAAAGAGATTAAATGGCGATGCTTATGAGCCAACTGTTACAGTCAGCACAAAAAAGGTAAACAATCATGTCCGGATACTCATCCGGGACAACGGAATGGGTGTACCACAAAAAATCAGCGATAAACTCTTTCAGCCGTTTTTTACTACCAAACCAACCGGGCAGGGCACGGGGTTGGGCTTATCATTAGGTTATGATATAGCTAAAGTTCATGGCGGAACAATAAGTTTTAACACCGAAGAAGGGGTTTACACCGAGTTTATTGTTGAATTGCCCTTATAATTGAACAGCCCTAAGCAAGGGGCTCGGCTATATACGAAACGCAAACAGCACGTGTACAACCACGCCACCAGCGGCAAATAAAGGGCTAACCTAATTTAACGATCAAGGGTCTGGGAGCTTTTCCCAGGCCTTTTTTTTACTCCCACCCAAAAAAATAAAAAGTCGTGCTGTCCGCTGGCTAGCGGATCAGCACCCCTTCGTCCGCCATAGCTTCTCTTAGCCACCGTAGCCAAAGCGAAGGAGGCAGCGACGGCAGACCTGCATTTACGCTAATGCACAACCGCCAGGCATCAGTGAAATCAACAAACTTCACTTTTGAACACCTCGAAAAAATAAACACCTCGTGAAAAATCAGTTTAACCACGCAGCCCTCCCGAACGCCTTAAAAACGGCGACGCCCCTCTTTCAATGCCTTGAAAAAAAGAATAACACATGAAAAAAAACAAACAAATGATGAAAAATCCCGGTTCAGACAACGTTACGGCCGTTAAACGACAACCAGACCCATATAAAAGTGTTTCGATAACACAACAAATGCCCTTATTAAACAACGGCAAGTGTTTAAGTACGGTAGCAAGTACGTAAACCGACTATCACCAATACCTAAGGTATTGAATGTCTGTGTGTACCAACGCACAGAATGACCTCAATTTTAACTAAAATACAATGAATTTAACTTTTCGTTACACTTGGCTTAGTTATTGATAAGCGGTTGTTTATAAAAAACACAGCACCATGAAAAAATTTACTCTTTTAGCTTTATTCGCCCTTTTAGCGGCAGGCTATCGCGCCGATGCCCAGATCCAGGATGGAAACGTGCTGATCGGCAGCGACTTTGCCAACATCAGCCTGGGCTTAAACAGGCCTCACGTATTCAACTTTAACATCACGCCCGAGGTGGCCTGGTTTGTGGCCGATAACCTCGCTGTCGGCGGTTATGTCAATTTAGGCATTGAAACAGCCACAGGTGCGCCCACCACAACCACTTACGGAGTAGGCGGCCTCGCACGTTATTACACCGGTACCGACGTCGCTGTCCTGCGCCATGGCCGATTTTTTGGTGAGGCTACATTAGGCGTTGGCGGTACCGACGTGAGCGATGGCGGCGGAAATACCAACGGCCTGAATTTTAGCATTGGTCCCGGCTTCGCTTATTTCGTCACCCCGAATATCGGCCTCGAAGTTTTACTGAAATATGAAGGTCTTGGCGGGTTTGGCAGCCAAAGCTACCAGAGCACCGTCGCATTAAACTTCGGATTGCAAATTTACCTTCCCGGCAAAAAAACAGCCGCCAAAGTTAAAGGCGACATGAAGTAATATCTGTATAAGAATCGTTGCAACTGCGTGCAGCATTGTTAAGACAAAGGCCCGGAAATTTTTTTTCGGGCCTTTGTTAGTACTATTAATGAGTGAACAAGCCCGCAGGCTTATCCCGGTTTAATTCAGCGCATAATTAATATTAGTTTCCGCTATGCGGGTCAGCAGCGCATCGGCAGCCTTATCCTCGGCCAATGTTACCCCTAAAAGGTCGGCAATAGGCCTGAAACCAATGTTTTTAGCCAGGTTTATCATAGCGCTGTAAGTGGCTATTTTATAATGCTCAGCTTTTTTAATTGCGAAAATAAGGCCGGTATCCCGCTGTGTGGTTCCCTTGTTTGTTTCACCAATTGCATCTACGCCCTCATCTACAATATCGGCAATAGCAGGGCAGGTACCCGGGTTCACTTTTTCATCAACCATACCGAAAACCTCTTCCAGCCTGTTTACATGCGTTTGCGTCAGGTGCTGGTTCTGCCCGAATGCATCCTTCAGCTCAGGCGTCCCTGCTGCTTCCTGCAGCTTTGGCAGTGCGTTGAACAATTTCTTTTCTGCCCAATAAATATCTCTTAACTGGTGAACAAAAAACTCCTTGAGCTTCAAATTTGTTGCTTTCAATGTTTGTGCTTCCATAAATTGATTTTTAATTGTTTTATAAAATTTACTAGTACTGCTTTTTTAGTGCATAGTTATCAATACCCTATGCGTCATTACCAGCCAAACCCGGCTTGGTTTAATAAAATTTCAATGATCAAAGGGCTGGGTTTGCCCTCAATTAATAAAGAAAGGTATGTGCTTAAAAGCTTTAACATCGGGGCCAGCAACCCGGTTCTGCTGCTTAAAAGATGGAGTGTTTACCAGCACTTTTATACCCTTTAAGACGATTTAATTGGACAATTATTGCCCGCCAATGACATAAGCCATCCCAAAAAGGTCCGTTATTTTCCAAAAAATAAACATCCCCGGCCCTAACTGCTTATGGCATAATTGCATACTGGCAGTTAATTTTTAAAAAAAAGTGAAGTTTTTTGTTTGGATTATGGTGAGAGTGAGGAAGGCTGTTGTGCATGCGAGGCGCGGTACAGGAACAACTTGTCCCCTTTTTCTCTATGGGCATACTTACGTATGAATGGGGGGCACTCTGTATATGCCAAGATTATAAAATTCAAGCAGTCGGTAGGAGTAAAACAAGTGGTACTATGTGATGTCTTTTATAAGTTTTTCTATGCTGGCTATGTATTCTTTAATGTCGTGATTCCTTCTCACCAGCAGAAAAGAAGCCCTCGATGTATATAACAATTTTATTGTCCAACCATTTTTTAGCCTTACACTTTTTTTTGAGAACAAAACTCTCAATAAATATGAGAATCTTATTTTGATAATAATAATGGAACGGAGGCGTAAATGGCACCAAGTCGGCATGATTTACTAATCGGAAAGTTTTACTACCCAATGAACCGTAATAGTGTTTAAACCTTTTTAATCCAACTGATGGTGAGCCAAATGTAACAATGTGCTCTAAATTTCCCGCCATATCATCGGAAAACAATTGATTAAATTTGACTGCAAATAATATGGCAAGCGCGCCCCCCAACGAATGGCCCGTTATTACTATTTTTCTTCCATTTAACAATTGCTTTTCTTTTAAATGATGGCAAACGGCCTGCAAACAAGGTTTACGAGTAGTTTTGTCAGTAAAATCCAAAGCATCCTGAAAACCGCGATGTACCTTCACCTTTTTTCCTTTTTCACCACAGTCCCTAAGCGGCTCAGGAAAAGTCTTAAAATTTGTTTCCCCCCAATCTATTTCCTCACGGGTGCCTCTAAAGGCCATGACAATATATTTTTCATTCCAAACTAGCCTGCAAAAACCCCTTCCAAATGAGCCGTGAATAATTTTCTGCCCTACAAACGGTTCTCCATTATAGTGAAAAATTTTGTGGTTTATTGGCCCAGAATAAGTTGCCTTGCAAAGTTTTGCAAGTTCTATAAATTCAGAAAAGGGTTTGTCGCTCATAAGTTAGGCATTATAAACTGGAGTATGATCATCTGAAATCGATTTACAAGGTAGTAAAATAAAAGTGTCTGCTAAGGGAAGTTTATAGCGAAAAAAATAAAAAAACAAGCATATTTTGGCAGGGTATAAGTGAATAAGGACAAGAAAATCTGGCGCGAAATATTGCTTGAGGCCGTGGCGATGGCTTGTACAACCTACAGAAGGAGCCTGTTTTGCATGCGAGGCACGGTATAGGAATAAATTATCCCTTGGCACGAGTAGCCCGCCTCTTTTGGCCGACGCGGATACTCACGCATGAATGGGGGACAACGCATGAATGGCTTGTAAATTAAATTATAAAGTTTAATCTTTGTTTACAATTACTTAACCCTTATTGCCATTATCATGAACATACAAAGTCAAAAATTAAAAAATCAAGAAATCGTCGAGTTTTTATTTAAAGAAAAAGATACTGCACGACAGGAGGTTTTGGTCAATGTAAAAATTGTTAGCCACGTGTCGATGATTCTGTTACCATTTTTTTTTGCGGGCATCGGCTTATTGGTAAGGGCTAGCGCAGACGGAAGCGAAAAAAACATTTTTTTAAGTGTGAACCTTGCTGTGTTGTTAGTACTGATCAACCAAATTTTGTTTTTGCTTTGGATGTATGGGCTGTCAATCGTCTCTAACCTTGCGGCACTTGCTGGCTATATTATGGCACTCGAAGAAAAAATAAACTATTTTTCAAATGAGAAAATAAGCCTTTGGGAGAGCGTGGTACAACCCAAGTGTACGCTCAAATGGAATAGCGGACAATTTATCAGCACCTTACTTTGGAACGTTCTTTACCTCGCTTTATTCATTTTTATTATCATTTATACCTATTCGAGTTGTAGCAAAGAGAAATGGCTCTTTTTCATTGTAAATTGTACAGAATTGGTAATTATTGTTATAATTTTTTTACTTATGCTCAAGACACGCAAAAGAAGTTATGAATTAACTAAGCGTACGCACGCTGAACAATAAAGTCCGGTAAGCAATGATGATGACAGCTTGAATATGGGGGTTATCCATGAGAAGCACGGGAAGAAATAACTTTTCCTGTCACTAGCCCACCTCTTTATCCCGACAGGAATGCTCACGCTGGAATGAGGGGAATTATTATTGACAGGACTGCAAACCCAATTTCCCCGCAAACTTCCTGCCGGCCAGGCAGGGACTTTCCCCAACCTCCAGACTGAAAAACGCTATTGCCTAAACCCCCGTCGCCTGGGCGCAGGCCCGGTACTGATCAGTTTATAAAAAATAATGGTCGCCGTAATCACCGGCAGTATGTTGCTAAAGCCGCCCGGCGTAGCATCGATATATTTACTTATTGCCCATACGGCAAATAAGGTTACCGCTATTGCATAAAATAGATAATGTCTCATGTATCAATTATTTACCCGGTTTAGTAACAGGACAAACCTCGGAAAAGTTTTATACTATTTCCACTGATCAGGCATAATAACCCCGGCAGGCTGAATTCCCGTGCCACATCGGCAGGTCGTCCCGTAGCCGGTTCCTGGCTTTTTGTTATTTTTAAAAATAGAGGGCAGCATGGTTTGTTACCTGTGAGGGGGGAATGGAGTTAGAGACTCCAGGCATAGGGTGAGTGATTGTGCATGCGAGGCGGGGGACAGAAATAACTTGTCGACGGCACGAGTAGCCCACCTTTTTTCCACGACGGCATATTCGCGCCTGAATGAGCGGGTCATACTTGCAATTGTATAGGATTTGCATGGTTTGTTGCCTTTCAGCGGGGGCCTGCACGGTTAACTACCTGTCGTGGGGCATGAGTAGTCCGCCGTTTTTGGCCTTTACGCGGATAGGCGCGCCTGAAAAGGGGGTATAAAGTTTATTGAAATGCTAAGAGACGTTGGAAACTTTCATTGCGAAATTTAACTTTGAACTATAGAGCGAAACGTCACATATTTGGTCCGCGAAAAATTGTGTTGTTTCTAATTGGTCCTGTCGAAAATTAAATTGGTTCTGAAATTGGCTTTTTATTTCGTCAGGAACGTCGCTTAAATTTTGCGATACAAAAATTACAGATATATTGAATTTTCTTGCTTCGCGGAGAAGCTGAATCAATAGCCTATATGTTTCTGATTTCTCCTTCAATAACATGTGAGCTTCGTCAATTACAAATACTCTAAATTCATTTATATCTTGTTTCCTTAACAAAAATTGAATTATTGAATTGATAAACCGTCGTACGTATTCATTTGAACTAAAATCGAAATTAAAAATATCCACGCAATTTTGATTGGTTTTTAACCAGTCGGGATCTGTGCTACTAAGGATGTTTTTTAACCTTAAATCATTTATTTTAGAAATGACGGCTATCAATACATCGAGCCGAGTTGGTCTGGCACCGTTTGATATTTTCGTTTTCAGATAAGCCATTAGGAACATTACATACTCGGTGTAATTTTTTGACGATTTTAATATTTCGCTTGATCTCCCTATTAAAATTTGAACATCCTTAACGTTTGCCTTCTCGATTTCTAATAATAGTTCCTTAACTAATAGTTCACTTAATTTTTGGATACTTACTTTATTGCCCCTTAATTCGTTAAAGAACTCAAAGATAACCGTCTCCTGTTGCTCAGATAACTTTGGCAAAAGCTTAGTTAGCGTATTTGCATTCAAGTATTTTTCAGAAAACGTTATGTTATCTTGGTTAATAATATTTATTCGGTATCTGTCCGATGACTTAAGTAAAGTGATATACTCATCGTGCGGATCCAATACATTTACATGGGCACCACGTGCGGCAATTTCTTTAATTATCAAAGCACAGAGTCTTGATTTACCCGACCCGGTGACGCCACAAATAAGAGAGTGTCTCTTAAATGTTTTTAAGTCAAAAAATAACTTACTTGCTTCGTGACTTTGCACAATCACAGGGAAAGACAAATCTCCTAAGCTAAAATTTCCACGTGCACTTTCATGTTCAGTTAAGCTGATAGAAAGGCCGTACACACTTGGACTTTTACCAAACTCAACAAGATAAACTTTTTCAAATGCAGATGTGGTGTATCTGTTTATTTTTGAACTTATTTCGATTAAATTACTTTCAGATTCTAAATAATAGTAGCCCAAAATCCGAGCTGTAATATACTGGCCATAACGTGGCTGATTGTGTGATTCTGTTAATTTATTTACATTATTTTCAACAGCTTTGGCAACTAAATATTGCCGTACATTTTCTAAATAGAATTGAAGTTCAATCTTCCTTATTTCAGCCAATACATAGACACTTTTTGTAAATTCGACGGCAACGAGATTACCGATATTACATTTTACATTATTGTTTACAATAAAAGAGATATTCTGATCGTCTACAATTTGGATGACTAATCCTATTTGTTTACCGATTGGGTTGTCGCCGGGCATTTTACGTTTTTTGACTTACATTAAGTATTTCTTCAAATTTTTCTATGGACAAATTTTTTTTCGGGAATACTATTTCTTTTCGAATAAAATGCTCTCCCCCATACTTTTGATAACAAAATATCTCGTTAATCTGTCCCCCGACTACCTGATTCAATTTTTTATCATCAATTGCCTCAAATGTAGAATTAATAATTTTCGGTGACATCACATATTTACAATCCCAATCGTCAGTATTTGGCGTTTCGTTAACAAACTCCGCATTATTGAGAAAGAGGTAATCATTTTGATACAAAGATGTGAGACTATGGCCATTTTTTTGCAACCCAACAGTATTGTCGATTTCCTTTTTGATATAATCATTTTGGTCAAGGCTGCCTAATAAGTCGGAGTCATCAACAAAATCTTCATAATGCCCCACCATGAACCAGTTTTCTTTTTGGAAACCTTTCAATTTAAAAAAAAGATTTTTGACCTTATTAATTACGTCGCGTTCAAACATTGAAGTGGGTTCGTTTCTAATTCTGGCAAATATTTTACTATCCATATTTATTAACAAATCTTTGTCGCCAATCTTTTCCACAATTGTTGCAAAGACTTGTTCATCAGAAAACACGTCGATTAGCAAATTCAAGATATAGCATTGTTTTGCAAGCTGTTTGAACATTCCCTTAGAAAAACTGTCTGTAGTAAATAAAGAGTTTATCCACTGCGGTATTATCTTTGCAGACGTGTTTTTCAAGCTATTGTTCGCGGCAACTACTAGTGTTTGTTGCTCGTTAACCAACAGACTAATGGTTGGCGCAAATTGCCAAATAAACATTTTTGGGCTGTTTGGCTGGCTTTCTGGGTCACCCTCGCGAATATGCTGGATTTTTACTGTAACGTTTAGAACTGCATAATTTTGCTGGATATCATCTTTGAGCTCAGCTAGTTTTATTTTTGAGTATGCATTTGTGACAATGAGCTTTAGCTTTTTTGCTCTTTCAAATATTTTATTTTCATAGTCATTTAGCTCTTGAAAGAGTTCTAGTTGTGAATAATCCATATCAAATTACTTTAAAAAATGCTTTTAATTCATCCTTTACAAATTGTTTTTTTCGATCACTTAAGTCCGATTTCATATAGACATCTAACCTATTTTCCGAGCATAGACGATGCATATTGCTCCCATTCATATAATGATTTAACGTCCGAAACCCACCATCTTCTTCTTCAACTAAAAGTTCGCCGCCCCCCGTTCTTAATTGAAAGATATCAAGCAGAATATCCTCCTGTTCGAGGCGTTGTGGACCGGTAGATTTAGAAAACAAGTATGATCGCAAATTATCGATATAGCTCCTTTTACCTATGTTTTTCTTAAACTCTTCGCGTAGTCTGGGATTAACAATATTATAATCATATATCGACTCCAATTTTCGAAATCGCACAACTTTATCAAATCTCAATACATTAACATATTTATTTGTCAAATGATCACGATCAGTATCTTGGCCTTCTACATATTTAACGAGTTCAGCTAAATATGTTTGTATGAATTCGTCGTCGGACATCGCCATCAATTTTAGAGGTTCAAATGCAATTTGTTTTTCTATCAACGTCCCCACCAAATACGTTAAAATTGCCTCAAAACGCCGAACTTTTTCCGAAAAGTAAACATATTTGTAGAGTAGTACACGTGAAACTAACAAATAAAAAACACTGTCTTTTGATTCAGATGAAAGGCACAGCTCAACATTGTCTTCATTTTTTATCTCAATTAAAGATTTATATCTTTCTAATGTTAGCCCGTTTACAAAATGAATTATTTTATCGCAAATTAATTTTACCGGCAGATAGTTAAGCTCATATGCATCCCGGATTATATAGTCTAATCTATCCATATCGATATCGGAAACCAAAAGTTGCTGTATAGCTCTTTTCGGCCTCCGAAAGCTGCTTTTACTTTTAATGTACTCTTCACCTTTTGCGGGACTAATAATACAGGCGATACGGTAGAACGTGTCTTCGTCGTACTCATCCCCCCAAGAAAAAATTGTTTCCCTAACTTCTTGAAAGTAGGAGTTTCTACTTACAATTAAAGGAAGTATTCGTTCTTCATGAGATGCGCCTTTAGAAAGGTCCTTCGCAGTCAAAAAGGCCCGTTCTGTCGCATGAGAAATTGGAAAATGCCCACAGTCATGTAAACATGCAGCTACAGCTAGCTCCCTAACGTCGACCTCACTTAATTGAAGTGCTTTATTTATCGTGTTTTGATTAATCAAATCGGCAGTTACAATGCATTTTGCCACAACGCCGATGGTGTGGTCAAATCTGGTATGTTTACCCTTTTCTTCGCCTAATACATTGTAAACCAAACCCAGCTGCAATCTATGTTCCAAAGCTTGAAGTGGCTTAGTATTTAGAATGTCCGCAATATCATCGGCTATTTTTCCTTCGTAAATACCTTTTGTCGAGATTTTTAACAAATCCCTAGCTGCCAGGAATTCGTCATCTAACTTCTTCTTAATTAATTCCAGCTCCATCACTTGTGCTTTTTTTAATTTGTAAGGTTGCCATTCTATTGTGAAAAACGATTTCGATTTTGTTCCCTTTTTCGTGACCCGTAAATTCGTAATTCAACTTAATTGGGCCGGCAGCAAAAGGTTCTGCTACTTTTTTTTCAAACCTTGCAACCACTTTATCTTTGTCTATTTTTCTAGGGAATTCTATATAAAGTTTTATTTTTTCATCGTCTGTGACAATGGGTAAGATGCCATTTATTTTGTCAGGTAAGAAATACTCGGCTTTGCACTCGTTATTTTCTTCGCTTTTTGTTTTATCTCTCATTATTAATTTAAACGACAACACAGCAGAAATGTCTTTTTCGATTGTAGCATCCAAAATGAAAGAATCACTTTCTCTATCCCATTCTTGAAGCTCATCAGCTAGCCGCATAACTTTTAATATCAATGGAATTTTAAATTCGGTAATTTCCTGAACTAAGTTAATCCTGTCATGATATGCCATCGCTAGGCAGATATCCGCTATGCTATCCAAATTAATTTCATGGTACGATCTCGAATTTTGCCAATATTTTATAATTGGCATTAGAAACAAAACTACAGACGAAATCGAATGCGACGCATCAAATAGCCCTTTTCCGGCGATTGCCTCACTTACAATTTTCCTGTATATTAATTCAATTTTTTTTACTCTTATTTGTAATTTTTCTTTCAAATCATCGTCAGCATGTTCTTGCTCTTTAATCAAGTCTCCTATCAACTTTCCGAAATAGTTAAGTACTTCTAGTAAGTCATGCGGGTTTTCCAATTCAATCTCAATTTCTCCTTTAGAATTTAATAACTCTGTAAACGTTGAGCCGCCGATTTTTTTTGCTACTGCTTTTATTTTTTCAATTGGATAAGCTAAATCATGAAAAATCGCTGTAATAAATAATTGCATCCTTAAACTGGAATAGTTTTCCGGATCGTATTTTTTAAGTAAAAAATTCGTGAACAATACGTTCCTAACAGTATGACTCAAGTGATCTCTTACATAATGTTGACCTTCCCCAGGTTGTTTAATTGACAACGCTGTTCTTAGAACTAATTCTAATGGATCAAAAATCTTTACTAGCTTTTCCCTTTCGTTTAATGGATAGTCAATTTCAGTTAATACCTTACGAGATAGAATTTTCAAGAATTCAATCGCGCTTTTTCTCGAATTTTGATGATTTTTGTCTTCTAAAGATGTATACCAATTGATTAACGCCTCGTTTATCTCTGTATCGAATTTATTTTCAGAAATAAAAAACGTAACCAATTTCGTGTCAATTTGATGTCTGCACCTAATCATAATTGTAAGTTTATAACTTGATAGGAATGGGTTCGGTTATTTCATTTGAACGGATGTTGTTGATAAGTCTTTGGTATGCTGGTTAAAATATAAATTAATGAAAAATATTTTATTTTAACAAATAATAATTTTTTCGAAGAAACCGAGCGAAATATATCATGAAATTTTTTAGCCGAACAAATGCCCCCGATCTGGCGCGAATGAGGAGCAAAGGCCAACGCGGTGGCTTCGTGCCGGGGTATAGCTACTTGCGCGTAAACATTCACCCCTATGACAAGTAATCTCCGTTCTGGCGCGAATGAAATCCCGGCCAAACGCAAACGCTTCTGCCTGGGAGGTTTACGCTTAAGCCTCCTCGCTCTGCCTCCCGATCTGGCGCGAATCGAGCGCGCAAATGCTTCTCATATCTCTCATAGCCTATCCCGATATATTGTTAATTGGCATAAGTTTTTGAAATGACTATCTTTACTTTATGAAACGATCAGCCCGGGTAGACCGGTTATTAACCAATATCAATAACATTCATGAACTGGGCCGCCAGCGTGCGTTTGAATTAGGCAATCCTTTTTATGCGAGATATGAAGGCGATGGGGAATATTACCATAAGGAGCTGCCTGCAGGGAGCAATATTTGGTGCGGGTGAAGATCATCATGGATGAAAATGATATGCCGGTTAACATCGAGGACACGATCATCAAACAAGTTGTGCCCTAATGGCGGTACCTGTGCACTGGCGTAAAAGCTTGGCGTGAATGTCCAGCGGTAATGCATTAGCGAAAATGCATGGCGTGAATGTCCAGCGGTAATGCGTTAGCGTAAAAGCATGGCGTGAATGTCCCGTGGGGTCCCGAAACAAGTTCGGGATGACTTTTTTTTTGGACGAATTTAGCGGGTCGTTACTATTTTTTGCAAGGTGGGCCTTGCCTGTGCCCGGAACAAAGAAGACCCCTGACAACCTGCTAAGGAAAAGGCTGAAGATTTGATCCGGCAATAACGATCGCAGGGCAGGTATCTCCCCCGGCCAACACCACCACTCACTTCCCCACAAACCCCTTCACCTCCACGCTATCCTTTTGGCTGAGTTTAATGATCGTACAGTTTTTAAGTAAGTCATTAGTGATAGCTGTACCGTTATCGCAAAGATTTCCTTTTTTATAAACCGCCTTTCTTTCAAACGGCTTAGCATTGCCTCCCTTACTAACTTCAGTTACTACAAACTCGGTTTTGTTATCGTCTGTCTGGTTAAAAGTTACGCCCATAAATTTGCCGCGCAGGTAATAAGAAAATGACATATTATAATAGCCCGGGTATATAGAGCCGGCCAGGGCTGAATAATTTACGCTGATATTGAGTTTAGTAACCCGTGCATGTAAGCCCAGGAAGCTTTTTTCCTCTATTCGTGCAGCGAGCTTTTCAGGGACGTCCATGCGAAGGGATATCAGGGTGAGGTCATTCGTTAAAAATAAAACCAATTGGTAATAATCCTCCTGGTCAGATGGTTTCGGCGAAATAACAATTTTCAAATCCCCCTCGCTTTCAGCGTTTGTTTGTTCAATGATGTAATCATAATTAGCAATAGTTTTGTCAGGGAAAAACTTTTCCACCAGGTGCTTTAGCATTGCATACTGGAATGCCGCATTCGGACGAATAAAAGACGGCAGCATCGCTTCGAAATTATGGCGGTCATATTTTGGTTCTTTTGCTTCTAAGCATCTCGATGCAGCTATTTTAAACTGTCCATCGGGTGCCGAAGTGCGGTCGAAATAGTAGCTGCACAACGCGTCAGAAAATTCGGTACATTTTGTATCGGTATAAGCCAGTTCCCGGTAATATCCTTTCAACTCAGCCGGGGAAACAAATAACTTAGTATTATGATCAATTATACTGTCCAATAAGGATTTAAGTGATACAGGCTTAACGTTTACCTCGGCCAGGTTGGTTACTGACGTTTCGAGTTTGACGGTTAAACTTTTGTTGACCGAGGCATCGATAACACCCACTCTTTTGGTTTCGTAACCGATGCATGAAAAGGTCAAAGAATCGGTCGGGTTGACGGTAATATGCAAAACCAGGATAAACTTACCGTCGCTGTTGGTAGCGGATCCGATCCCTTTGTTTTCAATAGAAACATTTACCCCTTCAAGCGGCAATTCACCTTTAGCCGATATTACAAGGCCGGTAATCGACAAATTAATTTGGGCGAGTGTAATGTTCGAAACAAACATTAGGACACCGGCAAGTACCAGGCGGTATTTGAAGTTGGGCAGGGTGTATTTCATTGTGAATGGATTCGGCATGCAATAAAGAAGATAGGGAAACCTAAAATAGCGTTAAGTGGCAGTAACAGTTGGAAGTTTGACCGCTTCGGCAGGTATATTATTTCTATAAGCTGTTCAGCTCTTCCACGGTTATTTTTTTACCTTTTCCTGCCTTAAAATCTTCGTCCCCCTGTAATATGTTATCTACAAATCCTTGGTTGTAAGGGGTTTCAGCCGTAGTTGTTTCAAACTTGATTTTAAGGGCTTTTAAAACAGCTTTAAGGGCGGTCACCTGTTCGGCATTGACAGGGTGGGCAATAAATATGTTTTACATTTGCATATAGGCGTTATTTGGATTTTTGCAGTATTTTTTTGTTAAATAGGCATAAGCCGTTTTTGATGTACAAATGCTGTTTAACAAAAATAAGGGAATAAAAAATCATATACCAAAGTATCTAAGATTGTTTCCCTGGTAGCGGGTGGAGTACTTCGGGTTGTACATCACAGAGAGAAGTGCCGATCCATCGCAGGATCCGCTGCGCGAGACCCTGGGGACGAGAAGTCGGCCAGGTCGCTTTCCAGGCGGGGGCCGCTAATCGGTTTTGTGAATTAGTATATTTTTTCCGTAAATTTGAACAATGAGCGTACAAATTGTAACCAATTCAAAAGGGCAAAAGACCACCGTACTGGTTCCTTACGAAGAATGGGACGCACTGAACCGGGAGCGCGAGGAACTGAAACATAAACTACAGGAAGCTGAATTATTGCTTCGCTATAAACAAGCTTTCAACGATGCTAAGCTATTTGAACAGGGAAAACTCAAAACCCACCCTATAGCCGGATTGCTGGATGAGTTATG
This sequence comes from Bacteroidota bacterium, assembly GCA_013286235.1. Classification (GTDB taxonomy): domain Bacteria; phylum Bacteroidota; class Bacteroidia; order Sphingobacteriales; family Sphingobacteriaceae; genus Mucilaginibacter. The sequence goes on along the minus strand of JABDGE010000019.1, from coordinate 19,857 downwards.
ATATTCTATACAGTGATACGTTTAAGCGCGGAGCCAAGGCGTTGGCGAAAAAGTATCCATCTTTAAAGCAGATTTGTCTAATTTTTTAATTGAATTGGCTAAGGATCCCGAAATGGGTACGCCTTTAAGCCATAACATGTATAAGGTAAGGCTGAGAATTACCAGCAAGGGGCGAGGCAAATCAGGCGGCGCAAGGATTATCACCTGCGTAGTGTATAAACGGGAACAAATACTACTCGCTGAAATATATGACAAAGCAGATTATTCAACCGTCGACGAAGAAAAAATCCTAAAAAACCTCAAAGAAGAAGGTTTTGACTTATAATCAGAAACATTGATCGAACACCCGGCGCTGATGTATCGAAAACAGGCGGGCAAAAAACAAAGGCCAGCCAAACCAGCCAGCCTTGTAGGGGATTTAATATCGAATGCTGAATGTCGAATGATGAAGTCAAACTTCGATATTGGACACCCGATAGCTATCGGGTCAAAATTCATTATTCGATATTAATTCGCAGCGCGTTTTTGGATTGAGTTAGTGCCCTCACCCCCCATACACCGGGTAATCACAATACCCATCTTCCACCGGCGCAGCATAAAACTGGCCTACTTTAAGATCCTGCGATAGCGGGTATTTCTTTTCGAGGCGTTCCACAAGGTCGGGGTTGTTGATGAATGGGCGTCCAAAGGCGATCAGATCACCCAGGCCGCTTTCCAGGTCAGCTTCGGCGCGTTCAAGGTCGTAGCCGCCAGCCAGGATCACGGTATTTTTGAACGTGTGGCGGATGGTTTCTTTGATGGCCAATGGTACAGTCGGTGCGCCCATAGCGGAGTGATCAACCAGGTGGATATAAGCGATACCGATCTTGTTCAGTTCTGCTGCCAGGTATTTGTAGGTGTCGTCGATCTCGGGGTAATTTGGCATATCGCTCGCCACACCGTAAGGCGACAGGCGGATGCCGGTGCGATCCGCGCCGATTGCTTCGGCAACGCCGGCTGCCACTTCCAGTACAAAACGAGCCCGGTTTTCAATACTGCCGCCGTAATTATCGGCACGCACATTGCTCACGGGCGACAGAAACTGCTCCAGCAGGTAACCATTGGCGCCATGCAGCTCTATCCCGTCAAAGCCCGCTTCGATAGCATTTTTTGCGGCAGTAACAAATTCGGCTTTGGTGCTTTGCACTTCTTCCGCAGTCAGGACTTCAGGCACCGGGAAATCCTGCATCTGTTGGGTATCGGTCCACATTTGCCCGGCCGGCTTTACAGCAGAGGGGGCCAGTATCCTTGCGCCTGCGGGCAGGTTATCGGGGTGACTGATGCGGCCGGTATGCATCAGCTGCACCACAATTTTTCCGCCTTTGGCATGAACGGCGTCGGTTACTTTTTTCCATCCTGCCACCTGTTCGGCGCTAAATATGCCGGGGATGCGGGCGTAACCCAATCCGTTCGGCGAGGGCGAGGTGCCTTCGGTAATAATAAGGCCCGCACCAGTGCGCTGCCCGTAATATTTAACAAGCAGATCGCCGGGGACATTGCCGATAGCACGGCAGCGCGTCATCGGCGACATAGCAATTCTGTTCTTAACTTCGATGGCCCCAACCTTTGTCGGGGTAAATATTTTTAATGGCTCCATAGCTTCTACGTAAATGTGTGTTTAAACAAGTATCAGCCGTAAAAGTAGGATAGTTTGCTTTGATAAAAAGTGACGCCAGTCAAAATGACAAATTAATGATAGCGGGAGATGGAGGCGGGGATGAACTAAATGCAGAAGTGCTTCTACATCGCAGGGTACGTAGCGCGTTTAAGTTAACCCACAAAAATCGTACGCAGTCACATTATATGCAGGATCGATATTTCTTATATAAATAATTTAAAATCAACAACTTATGCGTCATTGCGAGGAACGAGGCAACCTCTACATACGCAAATCAACGTGTAGTATGCGGTCAGAACCACCCTGCCGCAAGCAATTCCCGACCTTGCTATTCGGGTCGTTGTAAAAGAATCGTAGAATTGATATGTATTGTAACCTATTTATGGGTTAACTTAAAGCTGCGCGAGACCCTGCGGGAACGAAAGAGAAAAGTATCGGGTTTTACCCTCTTTATCGCCTGCGATAGAGAGGGTCGACGAGCGCAGCGATGTCGGGGTGAGTCAACGGAGCGCGTCAATTACCGCCAATGCATCCGTTGACTAATAGCATTTGAGAGCCCCTGGGACGAGGACTGCCACTACGTCTGCGACTTCCACTTTCCCACCACCGCCAACCGCCAACTGCCACCGCCAACTGCCACTGCCACTGATACTGCCATTGCTACTGCCATTGCTACTGCTACTGCTACTGCTACTGCCCACTGCCAACCGCCAACTGCTACTTCCCCTTCCCCTTCGTCCGCCATAGCTTTAGCGGCGGCGGAATTCCGAATACGTCGTCTCCTCCTCCACATCCGTGGGGCTCTCAAAATCCAGCTTATAGCCATCCGGGTCGCGAAAGGCCACCACCCACAAATTGTTGCCAACGAAAGGCTCTTTTATTTCCACGCCTTTGGCCGTAAACTCGTGGTACAATGCCAGCGCGTCTTCGCATTGGAAGCAAATCGAAACGCCGGTGCCCCTTGCGCCCTGGGCATCGTACTTTTCTTTATTACGTTCTTCCTGTAACATCATCGCCACACTTTCACGCTGCAGCCAGCACCACTCGATCTTGCCGCGGGGCGTCCATTGGTTGGTGAGTTTAAAGCCCAGCTTGTTGAGATAAAAGTCGAGCGAGGCTTCCATATCCCGCACCATAAAAAAAGGTACGGCAAGTTGGATGTTCGGTTTGTCTTCCATTGCGTTAAAAGGGTTTTATAAGAGCCTGTTTAAAAATGTAGAATTGTTGTTATTATTATGATTCTTCGCCGTAGAGACGCAATACTTTGCGTCTCGGACCCGTAATTTGTTTGCGAAATATGTCCTAAACGATATCATTTGTCTCGGAGACGCAAAATATCGCGTCTTTACAGTTTTTCAAAACGATTTCTAAACAAATTCTAAGTTGAAAATAAGAGAATTGCCTGACTTGCAATAAAAATAAAAGAAACTCTCTACCGTTAATGCTGAAAATCATTCCCCGTGAAAAAGGAACAATACACCTACCTGCTTGCCCGCCTGCCCATGGGCCTCAGCTTTTTTGGCCATGGCCTTATCCGCATAACTAAGCTCAGTGAGTTCAGCGACGGAATGGTAAAGCAATTCAGCAAATCATTCCTGCCCGAAGGGTTTATATCGGCATTCGGTCATGTGTTGCCTTTCCTGGAATTTATTACCGGCTTGCTGCTGTTGCTGGGCCTGTTTACCCGTTTCGCGGTGGTTTTGGGTGCGGCGATTATACTGGCCCTAATCTTCGGCAGCAGCGTAATTGAGCAATGGCAGGGCGTGTTTACCCAGTTGTTTTACAGCGCCTACCTCGCTGTGCTGTTTTATTATGCGCATTACAACCGGTATTCGGTGGATGGAATGATGCGGAACGACCTCAGGTGATCTCAATGGCAGAATAACGACCCACTTTGACCATTTTTGCTTGTAAAAATTTTTCTGATTTCCAGACTTCCAATCTTCCAGACTTTTTCTAATCCCTTAGCAACTAACTTTTCCTATATACAAAACTGTTAAAATTTTACCACAGAGGGCACGGAGGGGGCGCAGAGGCCACAGAGCCTTAATAGTTTATCATTTTTTTCTCAGTGTTAATTGCGTATTCTTAGTGATCTATGTGTTAAAATGAATCGATTTTCTAATAGTTGTTTTAGCCAAAACACAGTTTCATATTTTAGACTAACCTCTAAATCCAACCACGTCCTCTTCTGTCCCCTCAAACGCCCCATTCGCCGCAGTTTTCAACCCAGCCATTGCCGCAGCAAATTCACCGGCTTGCTGTATCCCGTCGCCTTTTAAGCGCCTGAACAGGTATCCCGCCATATAAGTATCGCCACACCCGGTCGCGTCCAACACTACAGGCGGCGCATAGGCCCGGATTTGATAAACTTCGTCACCGCTATAAATTACGGATCCCTTACTGCCATTGGTTACCACCACTTCCTTTACGCCCCATTCGGATACCTGTTTAGCGCCATCGGCAACAGTTTCAAAACCCGTAAGTGCCCGTAATTCCGCAACATCCGCTTTCAAAATATCCACGTACTGCAGCACCAGTGCCTTTTCGGGCCAGTCGACCGAGTAAACCTTTTGGTTCACCACTTTGCGGAGATAACCCTGCACATCCAGGCTGATGCGCCCTTTAGCGGAGAGCGCTTTCACCAGCTCCGCAGGTATATCATCAGCCAGCAGGGGGCCAAGGTGAAAAACGCGGGCGTCCACCTGATCCAGTTGCGACAGGCTGAACGGATCGGCGGTCTGTAAAACGTTTTGGCTCCGGTCGTCGTGACTGGCCCCATAAATATTCTCAAAAAACACCGTTCCGCTCCCGCCATGCGCTTCTACGCTAATGCCTTTTGCGCGAAGCAAGTCGACGTACTTCATATCGGCAGCAGCCAGCGAAGTCACCAGCAGGTAATCAACACTTAGCAGGCTAAGCGCACAGGAAAAGTAATAAGCTGTGCCACCTGGAAGGTAACTCACAGAACCCGGCGTCACGATCTTATCGGAGGTAATATGGCCGATGCAGCATATATCGTACATCCGGGAAAGATAAGGTTTTACCCGGCAGATGTGCAAATTGGTGGTATTGCACAATTATAGCGATGGGTTTCAAACCCATCGCTATAGACGAAAATTGACGCTATCCGCCAATTCAGCCAATGTTGTTTTAAACAACAGTGAATGTATCTTTACATCACCAAAATCAAAAATGTACCACAACTACTTTGTTAATAAAATTGCGATTGTAACCGGCGGTGGCTCGGGCATAGGTTGCGCGCTTTGCCTTAAGCTGGCGGCCGCAGGCGCGCAGGTGGTCTGCGCGGATATAAACTTGTCCAGGGCTGAAGAGACAGCCGGGTTAACCGGCAACGCGGCAATTCCATTGAAATTGGATGTGTCAATCTGTACCGAAGTAGAGGCCATGCTAAACAGCGTAGCAGCACAGTTCGGCCGCATCGACATCATCTTCAACAATGCCGGTATATCGGTAGGCGGGGAGCTTCGTGACCTTTCCGTAACAGATTTTGAGAAGGTAATGGGCGTCAATTTTTACGGGATGTTGTACGGTTCACAGGCGGCGTACAAGCTGATGCTGCAGCAAGGGCATGGGCAGATCGTAAACACATCGTCGGGAGCCGGGCTTATCGATGGCGTCCCGCTGCTGGCGCCCTACAGCGTATCGAAACATGCCGTAGTTAGTTACTCGAAGGTATTGCGCACCGAGGCAAAGGCGCTTGGCATTAAGGTAAGCGTGGTATGCCCGGGGATGGTAAGCACAGCGATTGTCGCCGACACCAGGTATGTAAACGCTCTGCAAAACGCGAAGGATTACTCCATAACGGAACTTTCGAAGGGGATAAGTGCGGAAAAAGCGGCAGATCACATCCTCCGCGGTGTCGCTGCCAACAAGGCCGTGATCATCTTTCCCGTCAAAATGAAAATAGCTTTGCTTTTGAGCAGGCTGTTTAAGGCGCCGTTCAGGGTGATCATGAGCAGGATGATAGCCATTTACAGGAAACAGTACCGGAAGCAAACCCCGGATTGATCGCTTCCCCTGTAACAGTTTCAGTAGCAGATTCTCAAAATTGTAGAGACGCAACATTTTGCGTCTCAGGCTGTAGAGACGCAACATTTTGCGTCTCAGGCTGTAGAGACGCAACATTTTGCGTCTCAGGGACAAATGTTATCGTGAAGGACATATCTTATGATTTATATAAATTACGTAGCCGATTTGCACGATAATTTTTACAATATTCCCCTCCAAACCAAGAATAAATTAAAAAACTGTTAAAAAAAATCACCAAACATTCGTTTTTATACAAAAACACTTCATAAATTACGATTTTAAAAGGTAACTGGTTTAATTTTAAGCTATTTGGCGATGCAGGAATCAGGTTATTTTGACAAATACAGCCCCATTGACGGGGTTTGGGACGAAATGTACGGCAAAAATGCCCGGATAAGGGACCATTACCGTAAAGTGATCGACTATGTATCAGGCGAATCCGTTGACGACCTGAACAAAAAGGAAGAGCTGGCAAAGCGCCTATTCATGACCCAGGGCATCACCTTCACCGTTTACAACAGCGGCGAGGGCATCGAAAAAATATTCCCCTTCGACATCATCCCCCGCATTATCACCGGCGAGGAATGGGCTTTTGTCGAAAAGGGTATCAAACAACGGCTTACCGCGCTGAACCTGTTTATAAAAGATGTGTACAATAACCAGTTCATCATTAAGGACGGCATTGTACCCATCGACATCATTTACTCGTGTCCGCATTTTTTGCGCGAAATGTACGAGTTAAAGGTGCCTCATGATATTTATGTTCATATTTCAGGGATCGACCTGATCCGCGATTATGACGGCACGTTTTATGTACTGGAAGATAACCTGCGCACCCCATCCGGCGTGAGCTATATGCTGGAAAACCGCGAGATCACCAAACGCCTTTTTCCCGATCTGCTGCCGCAATGCGGCGTAAGGGGCGTCACCGAGTACCCTTCAATTTTATACAAAAACCTGCTGGCGCTTTCGCCCCGGCAGATACATAACCCTACTATTGTTTTATTAACACCGGGTATATATAATTCGGCGTATTTTGAACACAGCACCCTCGCCCGCCTGATGGGTGTGGAGCTGGTGGAAGGCCGCGACCTCGTGGTGAACAACCACAAGGTGTACATGAAAACCACCACCGGCCTGGAGCAGGTTGACGTGATCTACCGCCGGGTGGACGACGAATTCCTCGATCCCCTGGTATTTAATCCCACCAGTATGCTGGGCGTTGCCGGTATCATGGGCGCCTACCGAAAGGGAAATGTAGCCATTGTGAACGCCGTAGGCACAGGCGTAGCCGACGATAAGGCCGTGTACGTTTATGTGCCGGAGATGATCAAATACTATTTGAACGAGGAACCGATTTTGAAGAACGTACCCACGCACCAGCTCGGTTTCGCGGATGCACGGGAGCATGTTTTTAAAAACATAAACAACATGGTCATCAAAAAAACCAATGGGAGCGGAGGCTACGGTATGCTGATGGGTCATGCCGCCACCGAACAGGAAATTGACGATTACAAAAAAGAAGTAATGAAAGATCCGCGCAACTTCATCGCACAGCCGACAATAAGCCTGTCCGCTGCCCCATGTTACATGCAGGGCGAGCTGAAGCCCCGTCGGGTGGATCTGCGTCCCTATGCCTTATTTGGCCCGGATGGTATCGAGATCGTCCCAGGTGGTTTAACGCGGGTAGCATTGAAAGAAGGCTCCCTGGTGGTAAACAGCTCGCAGGGTGGGGGGAGTAAGGATACGTGGGTGTTGGCTTGATTTACGATTTACGATTTCGGATTTTGAATGATGAATTTTGAATTTGAGAATTTCGATTTCCGACTTTGAATATGGCTATACTGAATGTCTAGCAACTAATAGTAGTTAGGGAAGGTAAATAAATCCGAAATAAAAACAATCTGAAATGGAAAATGTGATTTCCGAACACTAAAAAACAAATCCGAACCCGATAGCTATCGGGTCGAACATCCGAAATAAAAAAACAACTAATAACACAAGGAGCAATAAATAAATCCGAAATCGTAAATCGTAAATCCGAAATCAAAACCCCATGTTAAGCCGCGTAGCAGCAAGTTTTTATTGGTTAAGCCGTTATATCGAGCGCAGCGACGGTATGCTGCGGATGCTAAAGATCAATTACAATTCTTCACAGGACACCGTGCAGGAATTTACCTGGGAGCCGGTGGTGCGGATATTTGCCGGCGAGGACGAGGAAGAAGCCACGAAGCTGGAGAACGATAGCCGAGCCGTGCTCAACTATATGGTATTTGGTAAAAGCAATCAAAACTCCATTCTCAATATCATCACGCTCGCAAGGGAAAATGCGCGCAGTGTGCAGGAACATATTCCCAAAGACCTTTGGCAATGTCTGAATGAATATTATCATGCCGTAAAAGAACCCCGCCTCGAACGGTCGATGCGTAAAGATGATCCAATTACCATCCTCGATATCCTAATCAAGCAGGTAATGCTATACTATGGCACGGTGGAGATCACAATGGAACGTGGCGAAGGCCGCAGCTTTATGAACCTGGGCAAGTACCTCGAACGGGCGATACAGTCGGTAGATATCCTCGATACTAAGTTTGGCTCGGCCAATGAAAACCCCGACCTGCTGACGGATACCAGCTACTGGAAACACCTGTTGCTGTCAATAGGCGGTTATGAGCTCTACCTGAAAACTTACCGGGAAGGCTTTGAATCATCGAACGTGCTGGAACAGGTGCTGTTGAATAACGATTTCCCGCGGTCGGTTATCTATTCGGTTAACCATATCCAGCGGTATTTTGAAAGATTGAAGAACGACAGCAATCTCGAGGATTACCGCGAGCTCTCCTTCCGGATTGGCCGGCTCGAAAGCCGGATCAAGTACAGTTCGGTTAAAAGCGTGGAAAAGGAAGGGCTGCACAAATTCCTGATGCAAATACGCTCAGAGCTTTATGGAATCGGTAACGCGCTTAATGAACACTATTTTGCTAATTCCTGATAAAAGGAGGAACAATAACGACACTCGCACGTTGCGAATGAGCACCATTAGCATAAGTCTATTAATTATTTAAATAAATTGAACGATAACTTTTTGATTATCAATATTTAAGCTTTGAGCTTTTAGCTTTCGGCTTTGAGCTTTGAGCTTTATGCTTTCCGCTTTAAGCTTTCAAAGAGTTTTCAAATTGACAAATTTTCAAATCAACAATTGACAACATGCCTGAATTTGAAATACAGCATATTACGCGTTATATCTATGAAAGCCCGGTACGCGACAGCGCCAACCAGATCATTTTGTTCCCGATAAAGGACGCTTTCCAGGATGTTTTAAAGCAGGATCTCACCATCACCGGCAATCCGCACGTGGATACCTATATCGACTACTACGGCAATGAGGTAGGGAGTTTCACTTACAGCGAACCGCACATGATGCTAACCATCAATTCACGCATATTGGTGGCCACCAAACACCGGGAGCTGCCGGTTTCGGATATTTTTCCTGAACAGCAATGGGAAGACCTCAAGCGCCTCCAATACGTGGTGCCCTATATCGACTATTTAAAGCAGGAGTACTTCGAAGGCCTGGACCAATTGCGCGAAATAGTGAAAGATGAAAAGCTCAAAGATGGTTCGCCTTACCAGGTAGCCCTGCGTTTCTGCAAATTCGTGTTCGATAGCTTTGAGTATATCCAGGGCGTAACAACCGTAGAAACCAGGCTTGAAGAAATATGGAAGCTCAAAGCCGGCGTTTGCCAGGATTTCGCACACATCTTAACGGAAATGCTCCGGATGGAAGGTATTCCCGCCCGCTACGTGAGCGGCTATATCTGCACCAGCCGCAACGGCATGCGGGGGCAGGGCGCTACCCATGCCTGGGCCGAGGCTTACATACCCGATTATGGCTGGCTTGGTCTCGATCCTACCAACAACTGCATTGCCAACGAAACACACGTCCGCCTGGCCGTAGGGCGTAATTTCTCCAATTGCTCACCCGTAAAAGGCGTGTACAAAGGGGCATCCAACCATAAACTGGAGGTTTCCGTTTCTGTCGACGATGAAAATGTACTCAGCAATGAAGAACACATTCGCGAAGCCCACATCACCAGTATCGTATCAGATACCCCGAAGAATAGTTACCAGCGGTATATGGAGATGATGCAGCAGCAACAGCAGTAGGCAGTTTGCTGTGGGCAGTGTGCAGTAACAGTGATGAGTGGCAGTTGGTAGTAGTGATATGCAGATGAGCGGATGTGCAGATATTATTTCAGCTTCCCGGCCGCTGCCCAAAAAACAACGTATCCCGGTTTTCCCTTATTTATTTTTATCTCCAATAACGTACGCGTCGGATCAGCCTGCACCTGCACCAGGTCGATATTGTGATGATCCTTTTCCGTCATTTTGTTTGTGGGCCCCCATTTGGCCAGGTCATGCACAAGGTAACAAAGGCTTGGATCATTTGTCGGAATATCCTGGTAATAATCGGGCAGCAATATTTCATCGATATACTCGCCATCGGCATAAGTCAAGTGAAATTTCATGGAAGAGGATCCCTCGGCACTAGTCAACGCAAAGTATAACATGGAATATTTTCCTTTGGGTACTGAAAACGCGACGGAAGTGTCGCCGGGCAGGCTGCAAGCCTGGTAATTTAGGGTATCGTGATTGGAGTAATGCAGCCGAACCTCCGGGTGAAAGCTATTTGCTGCGATCAATGGCTCATCCGGCAGTGCGTGTTCGTCCGGGTCTCCGTTGAATTTCGCGGCGGACCGGGTGAGATACCCGTCAGCTTTTCCGTTGCCGTCAATGCCGGTTTTCCAGGTCGCCAACTTGCCCGTGGACAGCGTCGTTACCGGCCGGGCGTTTAAAATTGAGCTTATATTAAATTGGATTACGTTGTGCCCTTTAGGCTGGTTGAAGCCGCATACCAGCAAAAGGAGTAAAAGCCAGGAAAACGGTTTCATGGGCGGCTGCAATTTCTTCACCTTGTGAGTCAATTCATCAATGGTAGGAGCTTTCCCCCTGCCTTCACCAGTTTTTGGTTTTTGTATATGGTGTAGCTTGTGCAACCCCTCATTTTAATTTGCAGCCCTCCACGTGGTCCTTCCGGCGTATCTTTGTACTGTTCAAGTTTCCCGACTTCCGGAATTCTCTAATCGCTAATCAACTAACCTCTAATCTCTACCCCCCGATCTCTTCCGAAACGTCGGTCGCAGCGTCTTCCGGTCCCGATAGCTATCGGGATCCGGACTTTCGGACTAATCTCCCTTCACATCTTCCTCACCTCGCTAACTAAAGTGTCAACAGTCGGCGCCTTGTCCCATGCTTTCACCAGTTTCCTGTTTTTGTCGTACAGCGCAATGTAGGGTGTGGTATGCACATCGAAGTATTTCTGCACAACATAGGTATACCCTTCAGTGCCAACGGTAAAGTTGGGGTATTTTTTCAGATCAAAATCCCGCGCAAATACCTGGATCGCCTTGATCTGCTGCACAAACGTCACCATGATCACCTGCGTATTTTTAAAGGCGCCCATCTTTGGTTTCAGCTCATACATCAGGTGCTGGCAATGGCTGCAATCCGGCGAAAAATAGATGACCATTACCGCCATGTTTTTTTTAAGATTGGCTGGGGTAACGTAAACGCTGTCGGTAGTCAGGATATGGTATGGAGGGATTCCCTGGTCGGCTTTGCTCGTAGTCTGCGGAGTCTGAGCACAACTCGATGCTGCGATGGTAACAAGGCCGAAAAATAGGATCAATTTGTTCATAAGTTTCATTTGAGCATAGTTACGATTTTTTTAGGCTTCCAGCAATTCCAATTGCCAGGCTATATGCTCTTCGGTTATGGGATATAACGCATTATCGCGGATGGTATGATACACCGCGTTAAATAAACCATTGTAATCCCCTTTAGGCGGCGTAAGCCATTCGGTATTCGGCTTATTCTCCAAATCCATCAATACCAATTTACCGTCGCCGCCTGCCGGTTCAATTCCGTAGCCATTGTCGGTAGGCAGCATCCCGGCATCAAGCTGGGCCTCCTGCACATCACGGCGTTCCTTTACAAAACTGCCCTCCGTTCCGGAAACGATAAAGCCCGGTGATACTTCCGCCATTAAAAGTCCCGACGTGAGGTAAACATTCAGTTGATTTGGATAACTGAGGTGGTAATTAAAATAATCGGGAACCTCCGAGCCTTCCCTGTAAATACCTGTGGTTTTGCTGAAGCTAAGCGGCCTGCCAAATAAGGCTATCGCATTGTCGACCAGGTGCGCTCCCAGGTCGTACACCAGGCCATTGGCCGGTGTAGCCGCTGTTTCCTTAAACGCTTTTGGGCTTAGCGCCCGTTTAAACCGGTCCATCCGGAAGGTAACCTCGATCAATTGCCCAAGCCGGCCGCTTTCAATAATTTCTTTTACCTGTAGAAAGCCGCTGTCCCACCTCCGGTTTTGGTAAAGCATCAAATGTCTGCCTGCCTGCCGTGCCTTGTCGAACATTATTTTTACCTCGGCGCTGGTGGCGGCGGCAGGCTTCTCTAATAAAACGTGTTTCCCTGCTTCCAATGCTTTTAGGGCATATTCAAAATGGGTGTCGTTCGGGGTATTCACAATCACCAGCTCAATCTCATCGTCATTCAACAATTCATCGATAGCGTTATAACTAAGGGCGTCCGGGTATCGTTTCTGTGCTTTCTTTTCATGCCGTTCTACTACCGCCTTAAACGTAAAACCAGGATTGGTATGCAGGAAAGGTGCATGGAATATCCTGCCCGACATCCCGTATGACATTATTCCACTGACGATGGGGCGGTGGTTTGCCGATCCCTCTGACTCTGCTCCAAAAGGGAAGGTTTTTTGATTTTGGTTGATTGACATTGTTTGTGGTCGCTATTGGGTAGCCCCTACGGGGCAATATTGCCTAGTTTTTTATTTGCTACAAACAGGTAGCCCCTACGGGGCAAAATTCAATATTTATATCGAACCCTGCTTGGCTTAGTCCATTTAATATCGAATAATGAAGGTTAAAATTCGAAATTGGACATTTGAAATTCAATATTCGATATTCGGTCAGCGGATATTTCTCTGTTAAACTGGTGTTGTTATTTTAAAAACATACTTCTTCCCGGTTACAAATCCTCACCAATAGGGCTCCCATCAGGCATATTTAGCACCGGCGCAGGTTTAAACTGCCCAGGATTTTTATCAAATGCACTGATCTGCGACAAGCCGAATAAAATATTTGCCCTTTGATTACCTGTTGCTGCGGCCAGTGAACCGGTCATCCATTTTTTCAGTCCATCTACCTCCATTAAAGCAATGCCGCGCACGCTTTCAGGGGCGCTGTCATCGGCTGCAAGTGTAAGCAATTGTTTCAGTACCAAACCGTCAACCATGCCCTGCAGCTCGCCTTTGTAGCCGGGCTGCAGGGGCTTTTTCCAGGTTTGGGCGATCAGTTTATCCACAACCTGGATCAGCCCGGGCTGTGCATTGTCCCTCGCCTCGTATTCAACCAGCCGTGCAGCTCGTTCGGGCTGCAGCATAAAGGCCAGGGTAGCGCCCGCAGCGGATTCGGCTGCTGCCATCGGGTCGAATGTTAAACCGGTGCGCGATTTAAATAATTCCCGGGTGCGCGGATAGCCGTCCGGCCTCGGCGGTATCTTTTCGATCAGTTTCTCGGGTAATGCCAGTGCATCCGGTGTTATGGTGCTCATCAAAGCGTCAAAGGCCTTCCATTGTTCAGCTGCCGGAATAAATTTTGTGGTGATCTGCCCGTCATTTTTCTCGGCATAGGTATAATAAATGCCGCCTAACATTTTCGAGGCCGCCTCTACCTGGTACCGGTGCAAAAGGTAGATCGGCGCCAATGCTTCTTCAATGGTTGCCATTGGCGCGTCTTGCCGGATGGCTTTTTCCGAAAAATTCTCCAGCAGCGTTTTACGGATGCCCATCAGCCTGTTTAGCTCATCAGCGGCGTTTGTGCCATTGTCCCAAAGATGCGCCAGCGGATGGGCGCCACCAGCGGGACGGGCGTCTTCGTCTGTAATATAAACGAACCCCTGCTTCAATGTTTCATTAATAATACCTTTCAGCGCTGCGTCCTCGTCGGTTCCCTGCGGGAAATCCTGGTAACCAAATAAGATTGCTCTTTTATCCCACCCGCCTATTTCGGTGGTGTAGGCCTTTGAAAGATCGATGCTGCCGTCGGCGGCAAGGCTGATATAAGGCGCCGGGTAGTCCATTACCGATGCCCTGTTGTTAACGCTGGCGGCAAAATTATGCTGCAAACCCAGGGTATGCCCCACTTCATGGGCAGCTAATTGGTGAAGACGGGCGATGGCCAGCTTCATCATTTGATCGCTTACCGGTTTGCCGTCCTCGTAAGGCTGGACAAGTCCTTCGGCAATTAAAAAATCCTGCCTGTCGCGCAGGGAGCCTAATGACACTTGCCCTTTTATGATTTCACCTGTTCGTGGATCGACGATGGACTCGCCATATGACCAGCCCCTCGTAGAACGATGCACCCATTGAATGATATTGTACCTGATGTCCATCGGATCGGCATCCTCCGGAAGCAGCTTTACCTGGAAAGCATCTTTATAGCCGGCCGCTTCGAAAGCCTCGTTCCACCAGGATGCGCCTTCGAGTAAGGCTGTGCGCACTGGCTCCGGCGCGCCTCGGTCTACATAATAAACGATCGGCTTTACAGCCTCGCTCATCGCCGCCGTTGGGTCCTTCTTTTCCAGCCGGTGCCGCGTGATAAACCGTTTTACGATAGGCTCATTTATCGGCGTGGCATAATCCATGTAATCGATATCGTAATAACCCGAGCGGGGATCGAATTTCCGGGGTTTATAGTTGCTATCAGGCAGCCTGATGAAAGAATGATGCATCCTTACAGTAACCGCATCGGCATCCGGCGTAACAGAGCTGATCTCGGCGCCTTTAGCTTTCCCCGTCAGCGTAATGGTCGCTTCAAATTCCGAGTTATCCGGAAAGCTCTTGGTATTATCCAGGTACACCGCCGACCGGGATTCATCCACATTATAGTTCCCTTGTCCGGCGCTGCCCAATCTGTCGGCTATATTATGGCCGTCGCGCAGCAAAAAAGGAGTAAAATCTATCAGCACCTTGTCGCCGTCCTGCGCTTCGGCCTTAAAGCCCCAAATCACGGATTGCGCAAATGCCTCTTCAACCGACTTGCGTTCATCGGGGTTATTGCTCACGGCCCGGTAGGCATAGTTTGGCTGTATCAGCAAAACCTTTGGCCCGCTTTTTATAAACTTTACAATGCGGCTGTTACCGATCTGCCCGCGGTCTAAACCCAGGTCGTTGGAGCCGACACCGGCCGGCAGCGAGTTCACGTAAAGGAATTCAGTGTTAAGTTTGTCAACCTCAAGCAATATTCGACCGGTTTTCTCATCCCAGTAAAAGTTGAAATAACCTGAATATCTGGTCATTCCAGATGTCTTTTGCTCGATTTCGCCGGTTTTTTGGGCATTTCCCGCTATCTTAAGGCCGGCTAATAAGAAAAAGAGCAAAAAGACTTTTTTCATCGATAATTGCATTATTCGTTCGAAAATATTACTTTTAATTAATATTAGCCAATTATCACAAAAGGCTGGTAGATTTCTTCAGAATAAACCTTTGACAAAACGCCCCGAAAGATTATAATTATTATTAAAAAGGGTATAACCTTTTAATTTTTCGACGCGTATAAAGCATATCATAAATGGTATAACATGGAATTTAATAGCAGGTCCGTAAGTGTGTTATTGGTAGATGACGACGAAATTAACAACTTCATCTCCATTAAGTTAATAAAGAAAGCTTTATTAAACACAGAGATCATGGCATGCCTTAACGGGAAATTTGCTATAGATCAGTTGGTGGAAATCCAAAGGAATGATCCTTCAAGACTGCCTGATTACATTTTGCTGGACATTAATATGCCCATTATGAATGGCTGGGAATTTTTGGACGAGTACAAACGTCTGAACATCGACCCGCTTGGCAGGACTAAAGTATTCATTATTTCGTCTTCGGTTTTTAGCAACGACATTAACAAAGCGCGGTCGTATCCGCTGGTAAAAGATTTTATCTCCAAACCCCTTAATGTAGATAAGATAGTAGAGCTTTTTAGAGTTGAAGACCACGCCTAAACCGCGTCGACTTTAAAGTGATCATCCTGGTACGCCACCTTACCCACGCAAACCGATTTGGCGTGATAAAACAGGCATGTCCAACCTTCAGCAGCTGCTATTTTCCCGTATTCTTCGCGTAACTGCATCGATTTCCGGCCATCGTAGTCGTACTTGGCGATAAACTTCCTGATCAATTGTTCGGGCTCCGGCAATTCATCTCCCCCAAAAAAATATTTTTCGCCTTCCATGTCCAGCCAGAAAACCTGGTGGAAAGGACAATGACCACCTGACAGCTCAAACCTGATCCCCGGCTGCAAAACGCCGGATCCTTCAACAAGTTCCAACTCAACTTTACCTTGCAGGTCTTCAAAAATTTCTTTGTGATAAGACGATGATTTTCCCGACAGGCCAAACTCCCACTCGCCCTTTTGAACCACGTGCCGCGCGCCTGGAAAGCTTGGCTCCAGCCGGCCATTACGTTCAACCACCAAACCCCCTGAATGATCGTAGTGCAGGTGCGATAGCAACACCAGGCTTACATCTGCCGGATCGAAGCCCGCGTTGCGGATATGCTGATGGATGATGAGCTCGTCGCGCGTGTCTTTATAACCCAGGCCGGTATCCAAAACGATCAGCTCGTCCGATGTTTCCATGAGGAAAGGGTTTACATGAATGAACAGCGACCCCGGCCTTTCGCGGAAGTTGTCAACCAGGGGATTAAATGGAATAAATTTTTTGGAGGCATCTACAGAGTAAGAACCTTCGTTCAAAGGGAAAACCTTCATAGGTATAAGCAGCAATTAGTTGAGTAATTAATATCGACATCCGAAATCCGACATCCGAAATCCGAAATCGAACATCCGAAATGTTGACAAAACAGCCCATCTAATCAAATATAAATTCAGTTATATTTACTGTTTTAACGCAAAGGTATGAATAAACGCTGGGCTATCCGGGATGACGCTGATCATGAGCTTGTAAAATCCCTGGCGGCTGCGTTAAAGATCGACCCGGTATTAAGCCGCCTGCTGGTTCACCGCGGAATAACTACTTACGAAGACGCCCACCTGTTTTTCCGCCCCGACGATCGCCACCTGCACGACCCTTTCCTGATGGCCGGTATGGAAGAGGCGATCCTGCGTATTGACGCGGCTATTACAGCAGGCGAAAAAATATTGGTCTACGGGGATTATGATGTCGACGGCACCACCTCGGTATCGGTGGTTTACAGTTTCTTTAAAAAACACCACCCGTTCATCGAATATTATATACCCAACCGCTACCTCGAAGGGTACGGCATCTCCACAAAAGGGATAGATTACGCGGCCGATAATGATTTTACCCTGATGATTGCCCTGGACTGCGGCATCAAATCGGTGGATAAAATTGCTTATGCCAATACCCGGGGCGTCGACTTTATTATTTGCGACCATCACCTGCCCGGCCCTGAACTGCCGGCCGCCGTTGCCGTCCTTGATCCAAAACGTGCCGACTGCGAATATCCGTACAAAGAGCTTTCCGGCTGTGGCATCGGCTTCAAATTGGTACAGGCCTTTGCTCAAAAAAACAACATTCCCTTTGAAGAAGTGGCCAGGTACCTCGACCTGGTTGCCATCAGCATAGGGAGCGACATTGTCCACATTACGGGCGAAAACCGGGTGCTGGCGCACATGGGTTTGCAAAAGATCAACACCGATCCCAGCCTTGGGGTTAAAACCCTGATGGACGTTGCTGGCAAAAGCAGCAACTATAGCATATCCGACGTAGTGTTTTTACTTGGTCCCCGCATCAATGCCGCCGGGCGGATGGATGATGCCAAACTGGCCGTTGAATTGCTGATCAGCACCGATGCGACCGAAGCACGGGAAATAGCGGAATCCATCAATGAGAAAAATACCGAACGCAAAGGCCACGATCTTTCCATAACCGATGAGGCCCTTGCTATTATTGATAACGACGAAACCCTCATCAACCGTAAATCGACCGTGGTTTTTAACGAACGCTGGCATAAAGGCGTTATCGGCATCGTTGCTTCGCGCCTGACCGAAAAATATTACCGGCCCACCATTGTGTTAACCCGCTCGAACGGGCATGTCGCCGGTTCCGCAAGGTCAGTTTTGGGATATGACCTGTATGAGGCGTTATGCGGCTGCAGCGATTTGCTCATCCAGTTTGGCGGCCATAAATTTGCGGCCGGCCTCACCCTGCATCCCGAAAATATCGCGGCCTTTGCCGACCGTTTTGAAGAGGTGGTAAGCGCCACCATCAAACCGGAGCAACTGGTTCAGCAGATTCTCATCGAATCGGAGCTGCACCTGAGCCAGGTAGAACCTAAATTCTTCAGGATTTTGAATATGTTTGCACCGTTCGGACCCGAAAACATGGCGCCGGTGTTCCTAAGCAGAAATGTTTATGTTAGCGGCATAGCCGGCCTGGTCGGCGGCAATCATATTAAAATGACGGTGATACAACAAGGTTCGCCGGGATTTGAGAGCATTGCCTTCGGCCACGGTGAATATGTCGACCAAATAAAAAAGGATGTTCCCTTCGATATTTGCTATACGATAGAAGAAAACAGCTGGCGCGATAAACGTAGCATACAGTTGAATATTAAGGGAATTAGATTTAATAATTAAACTCAAACAAAGGGTTTTCCGGAGATTCGGCTTTTTTACATGAACGTAACCAATTTAAACAATAGTAATAAAAAAGAATTTACGCGTTAGGAGTTGATGCGAATAACATGCAGCTCTTTCACACAAATCGTAAATCGTATCCCGATAGCTATCGGGACGTAATTCGTAAATAAGAATGATCCTCAAGGCAGAGCACTTATTAAAAAAATATAAACAACGTACTGTTGTAAACGACGTATCTTTCAACGTATCCCAGGGCGAAATTGTGGGCTTGCTCGGACCAAACGGGGCCGGCAAAACTACATCCTTCTACATGATCGTCGGCCTCGTCAAACCCAACGATGGCCAAATTTTTTTGGACGACCAGAACATTACTACCGACCCAATGTACCGTCGGGCCCAAAAAGGAATCGGCTACCTGGCACAGGAAGCATCCGTTTTTCGGAAGCTTTCGGTGGAGGATAATATAAAAGCCGTCCTGGAAATGGGCGAAATGACCCGGGAAAGGCAGGCTGAAAAGCTGGAGGAACTCATCGACGAATTTAGCCTGCATAAAGTGCGCCGGAACCGCGGCGACCTGCTTTCAGGCGGGGAACGGCGCCGTACCGAGATAGCGCGTGCGCTGGCTGCCGAGCCGAAATTTATTTTGCTCGATGAGCCGTTCGCGGGTGTCGACCCCATAGCGGTGGAAGAAATACAGGCCATGGTTGCTAAATTAAAAACCCGTAATATTGGGATATTAATTACGGATCACAATGTGCAGGAAACCCTTTCGATCACCGACAGGGCCTACCTGCTTTTCGAGGGGAAAATATTAGAATCGGGGGTGCCTGAGGTTTTGGCGGCAAATGAAATGGTGCGGAAGGTTTACCTGGGCGCTAACTTTGTATTGAAGAGAAAGACATTTTCTTTTGCCAAATAGCCTATGACAATTTTTAACTCTGTTTTTACCTGGTTCATGAAAAAGCGTATCCACCAGATAGAGCTTTTTATGAAATACCCCAACGAAGTGCAGGAGGAATGGTTCGAGCAGCTCATTTCCACTGCCGACAGAACAGAGTGGGGGAAAAAGTACAGCTATAAAAGCATTACCAGCCTCGATCATTTCAGGGACCGGGTACCAATACAAACCTACGATACGCTAAAGCCTTATATCGAACGCATGCTGAAAGGCGAGCGAAATGTGTTGTGGCCCTCTGAGATACGTTGGTTCGCCAAATCGTCCGGCACAACCAGCGAAAGGAGCAAGTATATTCCCGTTAGCGAAGAAGCCCTCGAAGAATGCCACTTTAAGGGTGGCAAGGATCTGCTCACCATCTATTTTAATAACCAGCCCAATTCGCAGATGTTCACCGGCAAGATACTTACGCTCGGCGG